>DASYMM010000549.1:0-5326 GCA_036009085.1 Pyrinomonadaceae bacterium
CGCCCCCCATGCTGATAAAGGAGCGGTCAATCTTCAGCGTGTGAATCGGCTTGAGGCGCGAGAGATAACTGAGCGACGAGTAGCCCGTGCCGAAGTCGTCAATCGCCAGTTCGACGCCGAGTTCGCGCAGCCGTTCGAGGAGCGGGATGATGCTCTGCGCGTTCTCCATCAAGACGCTCTCCGTGATTTCTAGTTGGAGCGTGGGCGGCGCAAGCCCCGTCTCGTCGAGCACCTCAACGATGCGCTCGTAGAGATCGGGTTGCACGAAATGTCGGCTGGAGAGATTGATGCTGAGTTTGAGTTCGCTATGCTCCGGCGAGATCGCTTGCCAGACGCGCATCTGACGCGCAGCTTCGCTCAAGACCCACTGGCCGAGTTCGACGATCACGCCCGTCTCTTCGGCGACGGGGATGAAATCCTTCGGCTGGATCAAACCGAGTTCCGGGTGCTGCCAGCGCACGAGCGCCTCGAAGCCGGAGATGCGCCCGCTTTCCAGAGAGACTATCGGTTGATAATGCAGGCGCAACTCTTCGCGCTCGACCGCGCGGCGCAGATCGTTTTCCAAACGCAGCAAGGCCACGACGCGCGCGTGCATGTTTTGATCAAAGACGGCATGGCGCGCTTTGCCCTGCGCTTTGGCGCGATACATCACCGTGTCCGCATCGCGCAAGACCGCTTCCGGCGTCTCGTAGCCGGTCGTGCTCAAAGCGATGCCGATGCTCGCGGTGGTGAAAACTTCGTGCCCGCCGAGATTGAACGGCTGCATCAACTCCTGCTGCACGCGTTCGGCGAGCGACACGGCTTCTTCGGGCTGCGCGCCGATGTCGTTTAAGAGGATCGCGAACTCGTCGCCGCCGAGACGCGCCACCACGTCGGTCGGGCGCAGGCAGTGTTGCAGGCGACGCGAGAGCGCGATGAGCAAGCCGTCGCCGACCGTGTGGCCGAGCGAGTCGTTGACGTTCTTGAAACGGTCGAGGTCTAAAAACAGGACGGCGAAGACGAATTCGTCGTGGCGTTTCGCGCGCTCGACGGCCATCTGCAAATGATCCGTGAAGAGGTTGCGATTCGGCAGTCCGGTGAGCGCGTCGTGATAGGCGTTGTGGAGCAGTTTCGCTTCGGTGTGTTTGCGCTCGGCGATGTCGCGCGCGATGCCCTGCACGCCACACGGCTCGCCGTTCGCATAGACCACACGCGTACTGACTTCGAGCGGCACGCGCCGCCCGTCTTTCGCGACGATCTCCAACTCATAGACGGTCGCTTCGTCAATCAAATTTTTACGCGCCATCATCTCTTTCGCGCGTGCGAGATGTTCGGGCGCGATGACCTGCCCGATGTTCAGCCGGATGGCCTCTTCGCGCGTGTAGCCGGTGATGCGCTCGCCCGTCTTGTTGAGCGAGGTGAAGTTGCCCGCCAGATCGTGCGTGTAGATGAGGTCGTTGGCGTTCTCGAAGAGTTCGCGGTAACGCTCCTCGGATTCGCGCAGGGCGCGTTCGGCGCGCTTGCGCTTCGTGCTGTCGCGCGCGATGCCCTGCACGCCGACGGGCACGCCCTCGTCGTAGATCAACTGCGTGCTCACTTCGAGAAGCACGCGCTCGCCGCTCTTCGAGATGATTTCGGCCTCATAAAACGTGACGGATTCGTCTCCGGCGAGTTTCGCGGTCATCATCTGATGCGCCAGTTCCACATACTCCGGCGCGAGCAATTGCTCGAAATTTATCCGGCAAATCTCGGCGCACGTGTAGCCCGTCACTTTCTCGACCACGGGGTTGACCGAGAGATACTGGCCGTTCAAATCCGTCGTGTAGATCACGTCGTTGGCGTTCTCAAACAACTCGCGGTAGCGTTCCTCCGAATCGCGCAGAGCTTCGACGGCGTGTTTGCGCTCGGTCACGTCGTTGATGAGCACGAGACGAGCGGCGCGCCCGCCGAAGTCAATTCGTTGCGAACTGATGTCCACGAAAATGCGCGTGCCGTCTTTCTTGCGATGCTCCCACTCGCCCGCGTAGCGGTGTTCGAGCGGCATCGAAGCGATGTTTTCGAGCACCGCCGGAATGTTTTCCGCAGGGCGCACGTCGAGAATGTTCATCGAGAGAAATTCTTCGCGCGTGTAGCCGTAGTGCCTGACCGCCGCTTCGTTGACGGCGAGGTAAGCGTAGGTTTCTGCGTCGTAAACCCACATCGGGTTCGGGTTGCTTTCAAAGAGGAGGCGGTATTGCTCCTCGGAGCGCGCGAGCATCTCTTCGGCGCGCTTGCGCGCGGTGATGTCTTCGACGCTGCCCTCGTAATAGAGCAGCCCGCCGTTCTGGTCGCAGACGGCATAAATATTTTCGCGCATCCAGATGACGCTGCGGTCTTTGCAAAAGACGCGCGCCTCGAAGCCCTGCACTTTGCCGTTCATGGCGAGCAGATTTTGGAGCCGCGAGCGCGTGTCCGAATCCGCGTAGAAATCATGCGCGATGTCCGTGCAATCGGCGATTAGCTCGGTGGGTGTGGAGTAGCCGAGCATGCTCGCCATGGCGGGATTGGCGGCGAGGAAACGCCCGTCCGGCGTCGAGCGATAGATGCCGTGGACGGCCTGCTCGAAGATCGAGCGATACTTCAACTCCGCTTCGCGCACAGCCTCTTCCGACTGCACGCGGTCGGTTACATCCGTGACGAAACCTTCGATGGCGAGCAGTTCGCCTTCCGGCGAGAAGATGCCGCGTCCCTGTTCCCACACCCAACGCTCGCCCTCCTGCGCCGCCGTGTGCAGGCGATAGACGAGGCGAAAGCGCGCGCGCGCCGCGAGTGCGGATTGAACTTCAATCCACACGCGCTCGCGGTCGTCTGCATGGATGAGACTGGCATAGGAGACTTTGTGATTGCCGGTCAAATCGGCGGGCGCGTAGCCGGTCAGTTCCAGACAGCCTTCGCTGACGTAGAGCATCGTCCAGTCTGCGTCGTTGCGGCAGCAGTAGGCCATGCCGGGCAGATTGCCCAAAAGCGTCAGGAGCGTGCGTTGTGCTCCGGTGTAGCTGCTTACGAGTTCGCGCGATTCGGCGCGCGCCTCGCACACGCGCTGGAAGGCTGCGAAGTCGAACGCGGGCTGGAGGGGTTGTTTCATAATGGGTGTGAGCCGCGTCTCGCTTGTTCGCTCACCCGTCGGAGAGCGAGAGAGCGAGACCGCGCGAGGAGTCTCGTTAGTCGGGAATTTCGAGTTTAAAAGCGACGCTCACAGAAGCCCGAAAGCAGGGCACGTGCCGAAACTAAAGAAACCGCCCTCTCAGGCTTTCGCAGGGCTTTTGAATAACTTGTAGGCCGAGACCGCGCCGATGAGCAGCCAGAAGACCAACACCATTGGCTTCGAGGGGTTCGAGCCGGCGAGTGCGACGAAAAGCATGAAGGCAGAGAACAGGAGCGCGAGGCAGAGGAAAACTTTGCTCATCTACGGAAAAATCCTTTCGAGTGTAAGCGGGTTGCAAGAAACTTATCGGAGTGAGTTTCTACTGTGAGGCGGCCGAGGGGAACGACCTCTGGAAGAATAGCTTACCAACCTCAGACCTGTCTAGTTTTAATTAAGGCAGGTTGCCCGTTGTCCGTGGTCAGTTGTCCGTTGTTTGTGGCTTTCCAAACGAATTGCTAAAGATGAGGGCGACAAGTTGCCCTAGACAAAAAACCCCGGACAACTGACCACGGACAACGGACTATTGCTCCAATTGCGTGCGGGCGCGTTGGAGGAAGGTGCGCATCATTTCGCTGACGCCCTTCTGCATCTCCGCGCTGAGGCGGTTTTCGCCGACGAGTCCGGCGAGCATGTGTAGTTCGGTCGCACGCTGGCGGCGCAACTCGACGCGCTGCACGATGCGTACAAGGACGCGCGCCCCTTGTTCCTCAAACTGCGCGGCGTAGCGCAAGAAGTTGCTGCGCTCCTGCGCGGCGGGCGACCATTCGATGCGCTGCGGATTATCGAGCGTCTGCTCGACGGCGAACGCCTGCCGGATCGCGCCGATCACAGGCACTTCCGCGCGGATCAGCCAGCGCACCACGCCCCCGGCCTCCTCGCGGATGCTCTCCACGCCCGGCATCAAATTCACGAAATTGCCCACGTCGCTAAAAAACGCGCGCGCACGCTCAATCGTCGTCTTAATCTCAAGTTTTTCTTCAAAAGCCGCTTTGATCTGAAACACGATGTACCTCAAGTGACAAGTGACGGGTGACGAGTGACGAGTTAAAACAAATTTTCATTCCGTCACGCCCCCGTTAGGATTCTAACTTGTCACCCGCCGCCTGTCACTTTATTAAACCCGTCGCTCGTCAGATGTCTGCAACTCGTCACTTGTCACCCGTCACTCGTCACTGTTTTCAAAACGTCGGTTGGAACAGGAACGAATTGAAGAAGAGGCGCGTGGTGGCGCGATAGAAGCCGCGATAGTTCGGGTCTTCGGCGTAGAGGACGATGTGGCCGCGCCCTGTCGGTTCTTCGATGATGTGCGCCGTGCCGCGCAGGAGTCGCTCCGTGTTGTTCGGCCAGATGAAACCGGCGATACGCAACGCTTGACCCGCCTCGCCCGTGAAGACGACGGCGTTCGTGCCTTCTTTCGACGGGCGGAAGAAGTAGCCGGAATCAATGAGCACGGGAAGCACAGAGTCTTCGTAGCCGTAAGTGAGCGGCGTGGAGCGATCAACGGTGGCGCGGAAGATCGCGCCGGGGACGGCTTCGGGCACGCGCCCCGGTCTGGCCGAGGGCGAGGCGATGGGCGGCAGATCGGGCGGCGCGCCTTCGAGCTTTTCGCTGCGGTCTTGCGCGTCGCGTTGCTGCTCGGTGGCGGTCTGCGTCGCCTGCCTGCGGTTGCGCGCCGTCGCCGTTTGTTCGCGCGCGTTGGCGGCTTCCGGCGTCGCGGGCGTGGGGGTGGGCGTAGGCGTCGCTTTTGCGTCGTCGTCGTCGGGCGTCCGTTGGTCGCGCTGGTCGTCGTCGTCGCTGCCGACGAGGCGCGAGGAGGTGAAGTTGACCTCCTTCAAGGCCGCGAAGACCGCCGCGCCTTTGATGCAGACGAGCGTGCCGCCGCGCTGCACCCACGCGCGCAGAGTGCCGACGCCCGACGCGCCGAGCGCGCTCATGTAGCCGCCCGCCGAACCGTCGGGCATGATGATGACGTTGTACTGGTCGAGGTTTGCGCGGCGCAGATTGGCGATGGTCATGGGCGTGAAATCGACGCCGTAGCGTTCAAACGTCCACCACATCGCGCCGTAGCCCGTCTGGCTCACGGGTTCGTCCGCGACGACGATGATGCGCGGTCGTTTCAGAGAGATGACCGCTTCCGAGCCGATGCTCGTGTCGCCCGTCTCG
>DASYMM010000550.1:0-11152 GCA_036009085.1 Pyrinomonadaceae bacterium
CCCAACGCTTGTACTCGTATGCTTCTTCCGCGCTCGCCTTTGTTTCCAGCGCGGCGGCCACCGCACGGCACGTCGCCAACGCCCTGTCTTTGACTTCATCAGGCGAGAGCTTTTCAGTCTGGCCGCGTTGCCCGTCCTCCGCGTTGGCGACGATCTCTGCGATGACCGTTCCGAGTAGAGAATCTTTCGCCGTGCGCTGTTCGCCTTCGACAATGCCGTCGGCGACCGCGCCCATCTCGCGTATAAAGTCTTCCTGTTTGCTCGGCGCAGCCCCGGCGACCGCGTAGGCCGCCAGCATCGGCGCTTTGAGCAAACTCTTCCATTCGTCAGGCGTAAACTTGTCTTTGACGCTCATGTCCGACGCCTCCTCCCGGCTCTCTACGGCACGACTTAAGCATCCTCGCCCGACCCCGGCTCGGCCAACTTGCGATGCTGCTCTGCGAGCACGCCCGAAGGCGTGACGTTGGCGAGCGTCGTCTGCAACTTGTTCTTCCAACCGCTCACCACGTCGCCCTCGCCGTTCAACATCGCGTCGAAGCCGTCCCTGGCGACCTTGGCCGGGTCGTCCTTCTCCTGCTGTCCGACCTTCGTGTCCAGCATGTCGGCGCGCTCGAAGAATTCCGTCTCGGTTGCCCCCGGCATCAGGCACGTGACGGTGACGCCCGTGTCCTTCAACTCGGCGCGCAGCGCGAAAGAGAAGGAGTCAATGAACGCCTTTGTGCCGTTATAGACCGCCTGATACGTGCCGGGCATGAAACCCGCGATTGAGCCTGTGATGAGGATGCGCCCCTGCCCGCGCGCACGCATCTCGCGCCCGACTTTCTGTAGCAGATAGACTGTTCCGGTGATGTTGGTGTCAATGACGTGCCGCACTTCGTCGAAGTCCTGTTCGAGGAAACCTTTGCCCAGACCGTGCCCGGCGTTGGCGAGCAGCGCGTCAACGGGGCGGCTTTTGGCTGCGGCGTAGAGTTTGTCCACGCCTTCGAGCGTGGCGAGGTCGGTTTCGACGGCCTCCACCGTGACGCCGAGCGCGCGAAACGCCTCCGCCGCCTCGTTGATCTCAGGCTTGTCTGCGGCGACCAGCAGGTCGTAGCCGTTTTCGGCGCAGAGTTTGGCGAGTTCGTAGCCGATGCCGCTCGATGCCCCCGTGACGATAGCGAATGGACGTGCGTTTGAAGTCATAAATTCCCCCTCAGGATTTGCTCGAAAGTAGCCGAATTGTTTTGTGAATTAACGACGCGGAGCGATGTTGATGGATAACTATGCCGTATCTGTTATCTAAACTTCATTTTTAATTGTCCCTGCGCGCGGCCGCCGTCGCCCGAAACTAGAACGGTTTTCAATCGGGTGTCAGGGACGAAAGATTCACCGCCGCAGAGACGCAGAGCGGAACGCGGAGTTAACACAGAGAGTTGAAGGCTTATCTCGCTGCGCCTTCTTTGCGGCTTGGCTCTCGCGTCTCGGCGGCGGTGAATCTGTTTCTTGCCCGACAGTCAATTGAAAATTGCTCCGGGTTATTATCTACCGCACGCTTTCGTGAGTTGAATCCGCCGCTTCAATGGGCGATACTGTTCGTTTCGACGGGGGCGCAAATTTTGTCCTGTGCGCCCGTAGTAGCGTAGAAGTAGAGTTTGAGATGTACGAATTCGCCGTCACACCAGCCATCACGCAGATTCGACGCCGGGGCGTGGAAGTCTCGGAAGTTGCGCCCGCGAGCCTCGCCGCCGAGTTGGAACTCGAAGCGGGCGACCGCATCATCCGTGTCAACGGTCGCCTTGTGCGCGACTATCTCGACTTCCGTTTTCAGACGGGCGGCGAAACCGAACTGACGCTCGAAGTCTTGAAGCGCAACGGCGAGGCGTGGGAGTTGGAGATCGAGCGCGGCGAGGGCGAGGATTTCGGCCTGCAATTCGAGAACATCGTGCCGCGCCAGTGCGCCAACGAATGCCTCTTCTGTTTCTGCCACGGCAATCCGCCCGACGCGCGCCCCGCGCTCTCCTTCCGCGACGAAGACGTGCGCCTCTCTTTCCTCTACGGCAACTACACGACGCTCACCTCGATCACCGAAGCCGAGATGCAACGCGTCATCGAACAACGCCTCTCGCCGCAATACGTCTCCGTCCACGCGACCGATCTGGACGTGCGCGCCTACCTCCTCGGCGTGGACAAAAAACGCGCCGACATTCGCGCGAAGATGCGGCGCATGCTCGACGCCGGGATCGAAATCCACGCGCAGGTCGTGCTCTGTCCAACCATCAACGACGGCGAGATTCTGGAGCGCACCGTGCGCGACCTCTCCGCCGATTACCCCACGTTGCGCAGCGTCGCCATCGTGCCGCTCGGACTCACGCGCTACAACACAGACGCGCGGCTCACGCCCGTCACGCCGGAGTTTTGCCGCGACACAATCCGGCAGGTGAAAGAATTGCAACGCGACTTGCACGCGCGACTCGGCACAAACTTCGCTTTCCTCGGCGACGAGTTTTACCTGCGCGCGGGGCTGCCCGTGCCTTCGCGCCGACACTACGGCGACTACCCTCAGATCGAAGACGGCGTCGGCATGGTGCGCTCCTTCTACGAAGACTTCCGCCGCCTCGAACGCAAACTCGAACGCCGCCCGCCCACCTGTCCCGCCAAACTCGACGGCACGATCCTGACCGGCAAACTCTTCGCGCCCGTCCTACGAGATTTGATCGCGCGCCTGAACGAACGATTCGGCACGCGCCTGCGCGTCCTTGCCGTCTCGAACGATTATTTCGGGCCTGACATCGTCGTCGCGGGGCTTATGACGGGCAAAGACGTGCTCGCCGTGCGCGAGCAAATCGAGGGCAACTTCGTCATCATTCCAAGCGTCGCCTTCAAGAGCGACGAACCCATCATGCTCGACGGCTCCCTCCTGCCAGACCTCCAAAAGCAACTCGGCCTGCCTCTCCACGTACTCGATTTCTCAGGCTTCACCGCGCTCCTGCAAACGGCGTAAGCGCGGCAAACCGGAACCGCACGCGAAGTGCGCGACGGTCAGGCGTCTCGCCAGCCGCCTCCGCGCGCCAAGTGATAACCGTCACAAAGTTTTTGCCCGTCAAATCCGAATTTTCGGATAACTCTTCCAAAAATTCGCATGAGGACGGTCTTCTTTTCTCGTCCTTTGTAAGAAATTCGCCGCTTTTTGACCCCTCTCTCGCTGTCCGCCAATCGGCACATGGTTTGCAATTTCCAAAAAAGTAGATCAGACCTTTCATAAGAGTCGGGGATGTAGGATGCCCATCTTCGCCGAGCCCGAATTTTCTGGAAGTCTCTTAATTATTGCTATTCCCTTCGGTAACGCTTCTTAAAACAAAAAGTTTTTTGGTCAGTGCCGGGCGTGTTCGCCAACTGGTATTGCCTCATCCAGCGCACCGACCCGGCTATAACTCAGAAGTTTGCATTTGCCGTTACAGTTCTGCTTTCCGCTCTAGTCTTTAAACGCTAATAGTTGAGTTTTGCGTCTCAGGCGCGGAATTCTTGCCCACCTTTCTGTGACGAAGGAGAATCAGATATGAAATTTCCAGCGGCAGTGCTACGTGTATTTCTCGCCTTGGCGAGCGTTTCTGTTTTGGCATTCGGACAATCCACCACGGGTAGCCTGAACGGAACGGTCAGCGATCCGGGCGGCGCTATCGTGTCCGGCGCGAGCGTGACGATCAAGAACAATGCGACGGGCGCAGAGCGCACCGCCACGACGAGCGACAACGGCTCCTTTAATTTTCCTTCGCTGGAACCGGGAGAGTACTCGGTGAGCGTCGAAGCGTCGGGCTTCAAAAAGTCTGTCGCGCCGCGCGTCGTCGTGGAGGTCGCCAACCCGGCGCAGGTGACGATGGCACTTGAGATCGGTTCGGTCAGCGAAGTGGTCACGGTGACGGCGGTGCAGGACGTGATCAATTCGACCAGCCCGACGCTCACCAACGTCATCAACACGCGACAGGTGCAAGACCTGCCGTTGCCGACGCGCAACCCGCTCGACCTCGCCGGTCTCCAACCCGGCGTCGCCGTCACCGGCAACGACAATCGCGGCTCGTCAATCAGCGGCCTCAGGCAGACGGCCACCAACATCACGCAGGACGGCATCAACGCGATGGACAACTTCGTGAAGACGAGTTCGCTCTTCGCCATCACCTCGCCGTCGCTCAATTCGACGAGTGAAATCAGCATCACGACGGGAACGAACGGGTCGGACACGGGACGCGGCGTGGCGCAGGTTCGGCTCGTCACGAGGGGCGGCACCAACGACTTTCACGGTGATATTTTTTACCTCAACCGCAACGATTATTTTCAGGCCAACAATTTCTTCAACAATCTGGCCGGTACGCCGAGGGCGCGCCAAAACCAGCACTTTTTCGGCTTCGCCGTGGGCGGCCCCGTCGTCCTGCCGAATTTCGGCGAAGGCGGCGACCACGTCTGGAGCGGGCGCGACCGCAGTTTCTGGTTCTTCTCCTATGAAGGCTTCCGCGAGAATTTTTCGGCGACGCGCAATCGCACCGTCCTGACGCCGGAAGCGCGCACCGGAATCTTTCGTTATACCGGGTCGAACGGCGTCACACAGTCGGTCAACTTGTTGACCATCGGGTCGGCCAACGCGCTCAACGCGGTGACGATGGCGCAACTCAACGCCATGCCCGCGCCGAATAACACGCTCGTCGGCGACAGCCTCAACACGGCGGGCTTTCGCTATAACGTGGCGGGCAAGGATGTGCAGGACAAACTCGTCATGCGCTTTGATCAGGTGTTGGTGGAAAGATCGCGGCTCGGCGGGCACAAATTTGAGTTTGTTCTCACGCGAGCTAATTTCAACCTCTTCCCGGACACTTTCAACAACATCGAAGCGCCGTTTCCCGGCGGGATAGATGTCGGACAGGTTTCGACTCGCTGGCTGATCACAGGCGCGGTGCATTCGACCTTCGGCACCATCACCAACGAAGCGAGGTATGGACGCCAGTGGTCGCCCCTCAACTTCCTGCGCGCCGCCGCGCCGAACAACCCGTTCTTCACCACGTTCGTTTCCGTCACGAACTTCGACAACGTGCAGATGTCGCAGGGTCGCACCACCACCGTCAATCAATTCATAGATAACATGGCGATCCCGAAGGGGTCGCACACGATTCGACTCGGCCTTGACTACCAGCAGATCGTCGCCGACACCTTTAACGACGCGGGCATTCACCCGAACGTCACGCTCGGCAGCAACTCGGCCAACTCGAACGGCGTTACCGCCTCGGATTTCACCCTGCTTCCCGCCGGGGCGACGGGCACGGCCATCGTCACCCGCGCGCAGAACGTCTTCGCAGACATCACCGGCTTCCTCGGCTCGGCGGCGGCCACCTTTAACGTCAACAGCCCCACGTCTGGGTTCTTGCAGGGGGCGACCCGTTCCAGAATCTTCAAGCAACGCGACCTCGCGCTCTTCGTGCAGGATCAGTGGCGCGCCCGAAGCAATCTGACCCTCAATCTGGGGCTGCGTTGGGATTATCAGGGCGTGCCGACCGTGCCCAACGGGCTGGCGATTCAGGTCTCGAACGTCAACGACATCTTCGGCGTCACGGGCAGCCCCGATAATTTGTTCCGCCCCACGGCTCCCGCCGGAGTGCCTCCGGCACGGGCTACGCTCGACTTCGTCAGCGGCGACACCGGCAGGGGGTTGTACAAGAACGACTGGAACAACTTTGCGCCCTTCGTCGGCTTCGCCTATTCGCCCGACTTCAAGGGCGGCTTCCTCGGCAAGCTCTTCGGCTCGCAGGGCACAAGCTCCATTCGCGGCGGCTACTCCGTCAGCTACCTGCACGACGGCTTCACCGTCATCAGCAACGCGCTCGGAGTTGGCACGACCAACCCCGGACTGATTCAGGCGGCTAACAACAACACGCCGACCGGCGTGCTCTCCGCCAACGGCGTTGCACTGACAACTCCCGTGTTCAGTTTGCCGCTCACGGATCGTCAGAACATCCTCGCAAATTCAAACAACAGTTTGTGGGCTATCGAGCCTAATTTGCGGATTCCTTACGTCCACCAGTGGTCAATCGGCTATGAGCGCGAATTGACGAAGAACATGGCTTTCGAGGTTCGCTACGTCGGAAACTTCGCGGACAAGGTGTGGCGCGCGAACAACTTTAACGAGGTTAATATCTTCGAGAACGGGTTCCTGCAAGAGTTCCAGAACGCGCAGCGAAATCTCGCGGCGCGCGGCGGGACGAGCTTCGCGCCGGGCTGCACCGGCTGCGTCGCGCTTCCCATCTTCAGCGCGCTCTTTAATCAGGCGGGTCTTCCGGCGGGGCAAACGACGGCGGCGCAGTTCTCCAACGCCACCTCCATCAGCAACCTCAACCAGAACAACATCGGCACGCTGGCGAACACGCTCGCCTTCTCCACCACCTTCCGCGCCAACCGCGAAAACCCCGCGCTCGGCCTCGCGTCGAATTTCTTCGTGGCTAACCCGAACGCCAACGGCATCACGATGCTCGGCAACGATTCGATGTCCAACTATCACTCGCTTCAGGCCGAAGTTCGTCGCAGGTTCTCGCGCGGCTTCCTGTTTCAGGCCGACTACACTTTCAGCAAGGCGTTGACCGACGCGCCGGACGCTCTGGGCAACAACCAGAACGACCTCACCTCATTCCGCACGCTGCGAAACAAGCGTCTGGACTACACGCGCTCGTCTCAGGATCAGACGCACCGCTTCGTCGCCAACGGCCTCTACGATCTTCCGTTCGGCAACGGGCGGCAGTGGTTGAGCGACTCGAACGGGTTCGTCAACCGCGTCATCGGCGGCTGGACAATCGGAACCATCGTCGCGTGGCAGACCAGACCGCCCTTCTACGTGGCCTCCAATCGCGCGACCTTCAACCAGTTCAACGCGGCCAACAACCCGGTCGATCTCGTGGGCATCACGTTCGAGGAGTTCAAGCAGAACCTCGGCGTGTTCCGCACGCCCACGGGCGTCTATTTCATCAACCCGAATTTGCTGGACATCGTCACCAACCCGACGACGGGCGCGTTCGTCAGTTCCACTTTGAAGCCCGGCTTGATGGCGGCTCCGGCTCCCGGCACGTTCGGCAACTTCCCGCGCAATTCGCTCAACGGGCCGCGCTACTTCAACGTGGACGCGAGCATCGTCAAACGTATTCCGATCACGGAGGGCGTGCGCGGCGAACTCAAGACGACGTTCATCAATTTGCTCAACAACCCGAACTTCGTCTATAACACGCAAAACTTCGACGCGACGAACTTCGGTCGCATCACGACGCAGAGCGGCAGCCCGCGCGTCATCCACTTCACGCTCAAGTTGACCTGGTAACAAGTTGACCCGGTAAGTGGAAACACCCTCAACCCGACGCGAGAGGAGCGGCTGGCAATGGCCGCTCCTCTCGTTTTGTGCGCCTGTCCTGTCGTTTTGTGCGCCTGCGGCTGCTGCGGCTTGATTCGGCTCGCCCCGCCGTGTGTTAGAATCCGCCGCAGTTGTTCGCTCTCTGCCCCGCAACAGGGGCAAGTTATTCCGACAGACACTTTGAACGCCTGTGATGTCCGCTGCCAACCAACTCTCGCTCTCACCGCTCGGCGCGGGCGATCTCATTGACCGCACCATCCGCCTCTACCGTCGTCATTTCCTGACGCTCATCCGCACGGCTGCGCCTCCCGTGGTTGCCTCTGCCATCGGCTCCGTGTTGTGGACGGTGAGCATGCACGCGCTCCCCGCGACGCAGAGCGGCGGGCGGCTAGTGCTCTACGCCGTGATGGCTATCGTCGGGTGGTTATTGATGATGATGGGGAGCTTCTTTTTTCTGCTCATCATGGGCGGCGCATCGCGCAATCTGGTGTTGAACCTGTTGTGGGATGAACCCGTCTCGGCGCGCACTATTTACCGGAGCGTGCGCGCGCGTTTCTGGGGACTCGTCGGCGCGCTCTTCATCATCGGCATCTTCGCCGCAACCATCGGCAGCATCATCTTCTTCGTGTGGCTCGTGGCCGTCGCGCTGGCGGTGGGCGGCGCGATGGCGCTCGGCGGCGGCGCGGTGTGGTTCGGCGGGCTACTGTCAATCCTCCTCTTCCTGATGCTGAGCGCGGGCGCGCTCTTTCTCTTCTTCTTCGTCGTCGGGCGCGCGGCCTATGTGCCGCAGGTGATGCTCGTCGAGGGGCACGGCATCTTTGAAGCGGTGAGCCGCAGCATAAAGCTCGCGCGCGGCAACGTCCGGCGTCTGACGGCGATGTTTCTCTTCACCACTTTCGCCACCTACTCGGCCTTGATGCTCTTCATCGTGCCGCTCGGCTGGTACGGCTACTTGCAGGGCATCAATCCCGTCTCGCTCGACCAGACGGAGTGGCCTGTCTGGTATGCCATCGGTTATCAGGTGTTGACGCAGGCGAGTTCGATTCTGCTCGCGCCCGTGTGGATGCTCGGCCTCTCGCTGCTGTACGTGGACGAGCGCGTGCGGCACGAAGGCTACGACATCGAGTTGATGGCCGCGCAGCAACTCGGCGAGATGCCGCTCCTGCCCGGCGGCGCGCAAGCCCCGCTCGCGCCCGCCATCTCCAACACGCGCGCGCCTGCCGCCGCGCCACCCGCCCCGCTCGCGCCGCGCGAAGAATCTTTCACCCCGCGCTCGAACGTCACTACGCTCGGACTCTCGGAGAGAAACACGCCATGACGCGTCGCCGCCGTCTTCGCTGTCGCTCGCCGCACGCGAACGCCCTCGCGGCGTTCTGCTTCGCGTTGCTCGCGTGCGTGGTCGTCGTGCGACAGACCGACGCCGCCTCGCTCGAAGACTATCGCACGCGCGTTTTGCGTGCGACGGATGCGATGGAAGAGTTGCACACGGCGTTTGACGAAGCGGACGACACGACGACGCCGGAGTTCCTCGCGAGCGAAGCCAAGACTATCGCGGAGGTGCGCGCCGCGCTCCCCGCCACCGAAAAGATTGAAGGGACGGGCGCGGCCTTCGACGTTGACAACCGTTGGCTGCACACCGAACTAGACCTCTACGCGAAGATCGCGCCCGACCAAAGCAACGGGCGAGACGACGCCCTCTATCGCCTCGCCGGGCGTCTGCACGCGCTTGCGACGCAACTCACGGAAGCCGCTGATGCCGGTCAAGCGGCGCGCGACAAAGAGGCCGAGAAGGGTCGCTTGCAAGCGATTCTCAGGCGTCCAGAGTACAACCAGCAGGCCGCAGAAGATACGGCGTTCGAGCGTTTCAAGAAACAGGTGAAGGAGTGGCTCAACAGCATGATGCCGAAGTCGCGCCCGCTCAGCCAGGGCACGGCCAGCACGTTTTCGTTCATCGCGCGCATCTTCGTCTTCGTCCTGACCGCCGCCGTGATCATCTACGTCCTCTGGAAATACGGCGCGCTGCTCTTGCCGCGCAACCGCGCGAAGAAGAAGTCGGAAGCGGAAGCGCGCATCGTGCTCGGCGAACGACTCGCGCCGGGACAGACGCCCGCCGGACTCATCAGCGAGGCCGAAGCGTTAGCCCGCGCGGGCGACCTTCGCGGCGCGATCCGCAAAGCCTACATCGCCGTCTTGTTTGAACTCGGCGAACGCCGCATCCTGCGTCTCGCCGCGCACAAAACCAATCGCGACTACCTGTCAGCCATCCGCCGCGAACGCGCCGCGCTCTACGGCGACATGCAGCCGCTCACAAACAACTACGAACGCCACTGGTACGGCTTCGCCCCCGCAACCGACGCCGACTGGCACGACTTTCGTACCCGGTGCCAACAGGCCATAAAAGTTTCGAGTTGAAGGTTTCAGGTTTCAAGTTAAAGAACAAAGAACCTCTTTCCTGAAACTTGAAACCTTTCTTATGCGCGGAAGATTCTCCATCATAGTTTTTGTCGGCGCGATGCTGGTGTTGCTCGTGGCTTTGAACGCGGCATCGTATGTGCGCGTGGAGCGGGAGGCGGAGTTGGAGATCGCGCCGGATCGTTCGACGTTGAACGGGAATGCTTCGGGCACGCGCGCGTTGTATGAATTTCTGGAAGAGTCGGGGGAGCGCGTGATGCGCTGGCGCGATGCGCCCGCCGCGCTGGCGCGTGCGCCGGAGAAAGCGCGGCCTGCGACGTTCGTGGTCGTCGGCGCGGTGCGCGTCGGGTTCAAGGAAGAGGAAGTTAAGAGTTTGCTGGAGTGGGTCGAGGCGGGCGGGCGGCTCGTCGTCATTGATCGCGCGCCGCACGCGTCGCTCGTGGAAAGCGATGAATGGAGTATCGTGCCGAACATCGTCGTGCCGCCGCAGTTTGACGTGCGTGCCGACGACGCGGAGAGCCTGACGCGCGACACGCCGCCGCTCACGCCCACGCAACCGACGCTTCTCACGCGCGACATCGAGCGCATTGCGCCGTCGCGCTTCGCGAGTCGCCTGCTCGCCGCGCGCAAGGAGCGACAGGAGAACGCAAACGAAGCATCAACGGATGGGACGGAAGCCCCGGTCGTCGTCGAAGATGAACCAGCTGCTTCATCTAATGAAAACGCCGCCGATGAAGCGACGGCGGGAGGCAATACGAACGCGGATGATGAAGAGTGGATGAACGAAGACGAACAGCCGCCGCCACCGCCGAAGCCGCTTCCTTCGGGTGCGACGAAAGGCACGACGGTTTCTCCCGGCGACCCGCGCCCTACCGCAACGGCGGGCAGAATTGATTACATGAGGACGGAAGCCGCACCGTCGCCGCTACCGGCGACCGCGCCCGTGTATCACGTGAGCGACGAGGGCGGCGCGTTGCTGGTGGATTTCGCGCGTGGGCGCGGGCGCATCGTCGTCTTGAGCGATCCGTTCATCGTCGCCAATCGCGGCATCACACGCGCGGATAATCTCCAACTCGCCGCAAACATCATCACGCAGGCGGGCGGCCTCATCGCCTTCGACGAATATCATCAGGGGCGCGGCGCGACGCACAACCAACTCGCCGCCTACTTCGCGGGCACGCCCGTCCTCGCCATGTGCGCGCAACTGTTTTTGCTGGCCGTCGCCGTCGTCTGGACGCGCGGGCGACGCTTCGCCCGACCGCTTCCCGCGCCGCGCATCGACCGTCGTTCCAAGTTGGAGTTCGTCGCTTCGATGGCCGAACTGCAACAACGCGCGCGCGCCTACGACCTCGCCATCGAGAACGTCTACGGACGCACGCGCCGCGC
>DASYMM010000551.1:0-10528 GCA_036009085.1 Pyrinomonadaceae bacterium
TATGCGCTACGGCAAGTTTGCCCCGGCGAACCCGTGGGCGGCGACCGGCCTGGAGTGGCGCACGCTCTCGCCGCCGCCGACGGAGAATTTCGCTTCGACGCCCGTGGTCACCTGGGAGGCTTACGAGTACAGGCCGATGGAGGAGATGGACGTGATCGGCCCCGACAAGCGCAACACCGCGCAGCCCGCGCACGGCGAAGCGACGATTTAAGGCGCAGCGAAGCGAAGCGTTGATTTAAGGCAAGAGGGACGGAAACAACTGACATGGCACACGCAGAAACTTTGGACGCGCACGAACACGGGGAAGCGGCGACGCACCACGCCTCCTCCAATCTCGCGCACCATTTCGATAATCTCGAACAGCAGCGCGAGGCCGGGAGTCTGGGGATGTGGCTGTTTCTCGTCACCGAGATCATGTTCTTCGGCGGCCTCTTTACCGGCTACATCATCTACCGGACGCAGCACCCGCAAGCCTTCGCCATCGCCAGCAGCACGCTCAACTGGAAACTCGGCGCGCTCAACACGGTCGTCCTCATTGTCAGCAGCCTGACGATGGCGCTCGCGGTCTTCTTCGCGCAGATGGGCAGCCGTCGCATGCAGATCATCTTCCTCGTCGCGACCTTGCTGCTCGGCGCAACCTTCCTCGTCGTCAAAGGCTTCGAGTACGCGGACAAGTTCGAGCATCACCATTTCCCGAGCACCAACTTCGTGTGGGAGGAGAAAGACATTCCCGCCACCGTCGCGCCGGAGCAACGCGAGACGATCAAGTATCACATACAGATGTTCTACTGGATTTACTTCGCGATGACGGGCCTGCACGCGCTCCACATGATCATCGGCATCGGCGCGATGATGTTCCTCATCTACTTCGCTTATCGCGGACGCTACACGCCCGAATATCACGCGCCCGTCGAACTGACGGGCTTGTACTGGCACTTCGTCGACATCGTCTGGATTTTCCTGTTCCCGCTGCTCTATTTGCTGGGCGCGCACCTCTCGCACGGCGGCGGGCATTAGTAGAGGGTGAAGAAGTTATGTCTGAGCATATCGTCTCGAAAAAAGTCTATTACGTGATCTTCGGCGCGCTGATAGTTTTAACCGGGCTGACCGTGTGGGTCGCCAACATTGACCTCGGCTCGGAGAAACTCAACACGGTCGTCGCGCTCGCCATCGCCGTCACGAAGGCCATGCTCGTCGTGCTCTACTTCATGCACGTGCGCTACAGTTCGCGGCTCACGTGGGTCGTCGTCGCGGGCGGCTTCCTGTGGCTCTTGATCATGGTCGGCCTGACCATGAGCGACTATTTATCCAGAGGCATGCTTGTTTACCCGCGCTGACGCGCACGCGACCCGCGCCCGTTTTCCCTGTGAGAAGCCCGAAACCTCTTCGGGCTTCTCTTTTTTGAACCTTGCGGCGACTACCATCGTTTACGGCTAGAGAGCGCGAGCGTGCGACGCGTGTGCCGTGTGGGCTGCATGCCTGACCGGAGAAAACTTTTTCGTGTTGTGAAAAGCGCGCGGGCGCGGATAGAATCAAGCGCGCGAGAAACGTTTCAAGAGCAATAACCTCTGGCTTGATAACGGGTGACGTATGGCTGAACGATGCGGTAATTGCGGGGCGGAGTTGTTCGAGGGGCAGCAGTTCTGCCGCGCGTGCGGCGCGCCGACGCGCAAGTTTTCGAGCGAAGAGCTTCCCACGCAGTTGCTCCCGCACCAGCAGCAACAACAAACGCCGCCGCAGACGCCGCCGCAGACGCCGCTCAGCACCGCGCCGCTCTCCGGCGGGCGCAACACTTCCGACCCCGTCTACGGTGCGGGCTATCAGTCTTATCAACCTCCCGTCGTCGCTTCGCCGTCGCAACAGCAGGCGCAGCAGCGGCACACGTCGCCCGTCGGCGGTGCGCTCGCGCCTCCTCCGCGCCGTCGTTCTCGCGGTTGGCTCTACGCCGTGCTTGCCCTGATCATCTTTTTCGGCGGGGCGTCGCTCGTCGCCGGACTCTTCTTCGCGAATCGCAGCCAGCGCGCTGTCCGTGGCATGCGTCCAAAGGTAGTCGTGCCGCCCATCCCGAACGTGCCGAACATGCCGCCGATGCCGCCGCCGCGTTCGGGCGACGGTGAGGAGTTGCTCGAAAACGAGGGCGCGGAAGTTTCCGGCAACCAGACCACCATCACGAAGACCTACCCGCTCACGAGCGGCGGCTCGTTCGCCGTGCACAACATCAACGGCGACATCGTCGTCGAAGGTTGGGACGAACAGCAGGCCGAAGTGAAGATCATCAAGCGCGGCGGAAGCCCGCAGGCGCGCGACGCCTTGCGGATCATGCGCGAGCAGAGCGCGAGCCGCCTCGCCTTCAACACGATGCCGGAGATGCAGGCGGGCGGCGTCGAGGAAGTGCGCTACGTCGTCAAAGTGCCGCGCAACTTGCGCGAGTTGGAACTCTTCTCGAACAATTCCAACATCGTCCTCGTGGGCGCAAACGCCGCGTCCGTCTCGGTCGTCGTGCAGCGCGGCAACATCAAACTGGAAGACGTGAGCGGCACGATCAACTCGCGCACGACGAAGGGCAACACAGTCGTCGTGTTGACGGAGGCCGCGCGCAACGCGCCGCAGGTCTTCAACGGCATCAGCGGCAACATCGAACTCGAACTCGCCCCCGACATAAACGCCGAACTCAAAGCCGAGACTATCAGCGGCGCCATCGAAATTGACGAAGACTTCGGGATCAAAGTCGAGAAACGAATGATCGGCCAGCAGGCCGTCGGGCGCATCGGCAAGGGCGGCCAACCCATCGTCGTCAAAACCGTCAGCGGTAATATCAAGATCAGAAGTTAAGACTCACCGCCGCAGAGACGCAGAAGGGGCGCAGAGAATACATTCTTTTCTCTGCGCCCCTTCTGCGTCTCTGCGACGGTGAAAGTTTTCTGCCGCGCCTCAAATAAACATTGAGTTTTGCAGTGGATTCAAGATATAAGTCCGCTGCAATTTCTCGTGTCAAACGACGGTGAAAAGGAGAACTGAAACCTTGAGAAAATTAGCCCGGACAACGATATGCCTTCTGATTTTCACTCTCGCGTTGAACAGCTTCGCCGTCGTCGGCCAGAGAAGAGTGCCGCCGAGGATTCCCAGACCGAGACCGGAGCAACCGGCGCCGACCTCAACGCCCGCGACCGCGCCGGCAGAAGCAGCCGCGCCCCAAGCTACGGCTCAAGCACCGTCGTCGTCGCAGACGTACAAGCCCGCCATCGAATACCAGTCGTTTATGCAACTGCGCTTCTACGAAAATCAGGGAGGGTTTTTGGTCGAGGACTTGGAGGTCGTCTTTCCGCCGACCGGCAACCAGAAGGCGACCTTTGTGATCTCGCGAGCTAACGGCGCAGTCGTCAACACCGTCCCGCTGCGACTGGAAACGCCGCTTGCCAGCTACACCGCGTTCGGGATGTTGAAGCCGAACGCCGTCTCCGGCCTCGCGCCCATCGGAGAGCCGGGCGATTACGTGCTGTCGGTTCACATCGGCGACCAGCCCATCACCGCTCTGCCTTTCAGCATGAAGCGCGAGGCGAGCAACGACCCTTTCAACCCCACGACGACCTTCGTGCGCGAAGGCCCCTGGCGCGAACTCGCCTATTTCTCCAACCGGCCTGAAGTGCCCGACAGCCACCTCGAATTTAGCTGGTGGACGAGCCTCAGAGAGCTGCCTCCCGGCACGAAGAATCCGATGGTCACGCTGCATATAATGCACGCGGGGCAGGAGATCGCGGCGACCAGAAGCCCTGTCGTGCCGACGCAAACCGACTGGCAGTTTCTCTATCACGAATTCCACTTCCCGGCGGAGAAACAGGTGCGCTGGATGACTCTGGCCGATCTGACGAAGCGCGACGGGGAATACACCGTGGTCGCGAAGGTGAACGGCAAACCCTTCAAGAGCTACACGGCGGTCGTCAAGGGCGGCCAACTTCAAAGGCACCCGCGAAACCGTCTGGAGACGGAGCCGCACACCGATTTCATCTCGCCGCGCCTCGTTGATGTCTCGGCACGCACGTCCTCAAACTACGCGATGCGCGACACCTACTGGGTCAGGAAAAACTAGAGCAAGATAGTCTGCGTACAGTTTACGCCCCCGAGTTTGCTTTGCGGCTTTGCGCCTTCGCGTGTGAATAATTCTCACGTCGGAGGCGCAAAGTTGCAAGGGATGATGGAATGTTGAGTGGCGTCCGGCGTTTGAATCGGTATAATCGTCCGTCGCTTTTGTAAGCGCGTCTCTCCTAAAATTTCAAATCTTCAAGTCCGTCAAAGTTTATCGGTCGAGGAGTGTTGGATGGTCATCTCGCTGAAGCCCGAACATCTGAAGCGTTACAAGGACATCGCCGTGCTCTTTATGAAGTACGGCCGCTCCGACCTGGTGAAGACGAGCGGACTCTCGCTCGCGCTCGGCGACGACTCGCCGGAAGTCGTCGCCGTTGCGCCCGAAGCGGGCGAACTCGCCGCCGACCTCGAACGCCTCGGCCCCACCTTCATCAAACTCGGCCAACTGCTCTCCACGCGCGCAGACATTTTGCCGCCGCCCTACCTCGAAGCCCTCACGCGTTTGCAGGATCACGTCGAACCGTTTTCTTTCGCAGATGTCGAGCGGATCGTGGAAGACGACCTCGGCGTGCGCCTGTCGAAAGCGTTCAACCGCTTCGACAGCGTGCCGATGGCGTCGGCCTCGCTCGGACAGGTGCACCGCGCGGAGATGCGCGACGGGCGCGAAGTGGTGGTCAAAATTCAGCGTCCCGACATACGCGAACAGATCGTGCAGGACGTGGCCGCGCTCGAAGAACTCGCCACCTTCTTAGACACGCACACCGAAATGGGCAAACGCTACGACTTCGCGCAGATGCTCTCCGAGTTTCGCAAGAGCCTCTTGCGCGAACTCGACTACCGCGACGAGGCCGGGCACCTCAAAGAGTTTGCCGAAAACCTGCGCGACTTCGATCTCATCCTCATCCCGCAGCCCGTCGAAGACTTCACCACCTCGCGCGTCCTGACGATGGACTACATCCACGGCAAGAAGATCACCACGCTCCATCCGATTCGCCGTCTTGAGATCAACGGCGCGCGGCTTGCCGAACAACTCTTTCGCGCGTACCTCCAACAGATATTCGTGGACGGCGTCTTCCACGCCGACCCGCACCCCGGCAACGTCTTCCTCACCGAGGACGAGCGCGTCGCGCTTCTCGATCTCGGCATGGTCGCGCGCATCGGGTCTGCCTTTCAGGACAACTTGCTGCGGCTGCTGCTCGCCATCAGCGAGGGGCGCGGCGAGGAAGCGGCGGACATCACGATCCGCATGGGCACGCGCAAAGAGAATTTCGCGGAGGATGAGTTCACGCGCGAAGTGTCGGACATCGTGGCGCGCCACACCGATACGAGCATGAACAAGATCGACGCCGGGCGCGTCACGCTCGAAATCCAACGCATCGCGGCGGAGCGCGGCTTTCGTCTCCCGCCCGAGTTCACCATGATCGCCAAAGCCCTGCTCAATCTCGATCAGGTGGTTTATACGCTCGCGCCGAACTTCGACCCGAACGCCGTCATCCGCCGCTACGCGAGCGAGATCATGCAGCAACGCATTCTCAAGTCGCTCGCGCCGGGCAACCTGATGACCAACTTGCTCGACGTGAAGGATTTTCTCGAACGCTTGCCCAACCGCGTCAACAAGATTCTGGACGCCGTGGGCAACAACGAGTTGGAGTTGAAGGTTGACGCGATTGACGAAAAGAAGTTGATGGAGGGTTTGCAGAAGGTGGCGAACCGCATCACGGTCGGACTCGTCATCGCCTCGATGATCGTCGGCGCGTCGCTTCTGATGCGCGTCGAGACGAGCTTCAAACTCTTCGGCTATCCCGGCCTCGCCATCATCTTCTTCCTGCTCGCCGCCGCCGCCGCCATCTGGCTCATCGTGATCATTCTCTTCTACGACGAAACAGCGGACAAATAAGACTGTCCGTGGTCAGTAGTCAGTAGTCCGTTGTTTAGTGGCTCATCGCGCAAGCTGCTAAAGATTCGGATTGAACAACTGACTACTGACCACGGACAACGGACAGTCTTTTATTGTGCTTGTCCGAAGCGCAACTGGTATTCCGTCGAATTAAGGAAGCCTCTGACCATCGTGCGGAAGTCTGTGGGGTTGGCGTTGAGGTAATTGAGCCAGCCGTTGTAGCCGTCCATGTCGGGGTCGCGGCGCAGGTAGCCGAAGTATTGCATGGCGACGAACGCGCCGTTGTGTTCCCTCACATCAACCGCCGGGTGCTCGACGAGCGCGAGGAGAACTTCGGCGCGCGTTTTCTTTCTCGTGTTGAGATCGCTCACGAGCGAGTTGCGCGTCACCGCGCTTCCGCTCAAGGAGACGCCCGAGGCTTCGAGCAACTTATCCACAAATTCATCGTGCGAAAGCGTCTCCGGGTAGCGGTTCCTGAACTCCTCGCGCTCGACCCACGCGTTGGCAAACGCCTGCCGCCGTGCGAAAACTTCTTCGGCGGTCTCGCCGGACACGCGCCGCATGTCGGGGATGATCTCCGTGTAGCGCGGGAGCCTGCCGAGCGTGGTCTTGTAAAAGAGATAGACGAAGTAGCCCTTGAAATTAAACTCCTGCGAGCGGAAGAAGGACGCGGAGACCGTGATGCGATCACAGACGGGATTGAGATAAACGTCGGAGCAATTGTTCAGGACGTTCATCCACGCGGCGAAGCCTGCGGGTTCGGGTTCGCGCGAGAGGAAGTCGAGATATTGCATGCGGACGAAGAAGTCGCTCGATTGAATCGGGTTCGGAACGACGGCGGGCGGCTCGACTCGAAAGTCGTTGTCGAAGACGCGCACGGCTGCCGTCGAGAGGACGCCGAGCGCGCCGCCCGAAGGCTGGTTCAGCCGGATGGAAAACTCCTCCGTGCCCTCGACGTGCGCGTCGTCAACGACGGGGATGGTGAAAGACTTTTGCGTCTCCCCGGCGGCGAAGTGGAGCGTGTCAATGGTCGTCGCGTAATCGCAACGCGCGTAGGCCGCGCCTATCCCTTCTCCGTCGTCGGGTGCGGCGCAAGGGGCGGCGTTCGGGTTGTCAACCGTCGAATATTCGACCGAGGCCGCGCCGCTGGTGTTGCCGCGCCGGTTGACGACGATGGTGGCGCGCGCGCCGTTCTCGACGACCTGAAAGACGGGCACCGCGAAATTGAAGACGGTTTGCGGCGCGACGAGCGGCGCGTAGGAGAGCGCACGAAGTTCGGCGGCGATGATGTCGTGGCCGAGTTCGTTGGGGTGTATGCCGTCGGCTGAGATGTAGCCGCGCCGCCCTGCGTCGGCTTCGCCGTTCGCGCCGTTGAAGGCTTGATAGACGCGCGCGCAGCCGATGCGATTGTTGACCGCGCTCAGGAAGATGAAGCGGTTGATCTCTTCCAGATACGGCTTGACGATGTGGAGCACGCCGAAGGCGCGAGCCAGATCAACCGCCGGGTTGTAGTTGTCCATCGTGCGGAGGATGGTGTTGGTGGGGCTGCGCAGTGAAAGTATCTGCGCGACGATGGCGTTCCAGTTCGTTTTCAGTGTGGCGACCGCCGCGCGGATGCAATCCTGATTGTCCGCGCCGCCGCACGAGCCGGTCTGAAAACGCGTGAGCGCGTCCTGAAAATCGTTTGCGCCGATGTTCCATGTGACGACCTGCGAGTTGGCGATCTCCGCGCGCAAACTCTCGTCTGTGCGAAGGGCGTGCAACAAATTCGCGCTCGTCCAGCCGGAGACGCCGCGTTTGTTGAGCGTGACGCTTGCGCCCGTGTCGGCCTGCACATAGTTGCGGAAGCGCGCGGCGTAGCCGCCCTGCGAGTCGTTCAATCCGGCGGCGAGCGAATCGCCGAGCGCGGTGTATTGCCACGTCTGCGCTTGCGCCGTGGAGGCTGGAATCGTCAGGAGCAGGGCGAAAAGTGAAACGGCGAGGACGAGGGTTTTGGCTTTCATGGTGCTGATAAATCTCGCAATTCTGGAAATGTAAAAGCGTCTGTGCGCTTCGCTTGGCAAAGTTTATGCCGTCGCCGGTTTCCGGCAAAAGGCGCGAAAGTTGGCTGAAACTGACGGTCGCGGCTGCCGGAAAGGTGTCGCGCGCGGCTGTCAACTGAAAGAAAATCGCGGCGGCGCGGGCGACGTTTGGACGAAGGCGTCTGCCGTGTGTCCGAAGTTCGGGCGGAAAAGCGTGGCGCGTTTTCGCCGGAGCAAGTGCAAAGGGTCTGATGAATTTTTTAACAGTTATTGGTAAATCAACGGGCGCGGGGCGCGTCGAACTTCAAGTGTGTGGCGCGGTGTAAGAGTATTATCGCGGCGCACCGGATGTCAAAAGCCGGGGGCGTCGGGAGGCTCGCGCGGGCGGCGCGCGGCGTGGCGGATTCGGGTAATTCTGCCCCGTCGCCGTGGTAGTGTCCTAATTTAAGGATTTCTTAGTGTTTCCTTGGTGGCTTTGTGGCTTCGTGGTGAGTGTTATTCACAGAGTCATTCATCACCAAGGCACTTAAGGAAACGCAGAAGACTAATCAAACTAGGACACCACGGTCGCCGCTCGGCTTTTGCCTTTTTTCCCGGCACAAGGCATAATATCTGCCGTCTACTCCTTCTCTCGCGCATCAACGGTGATGCGCCCCGCGCTGTGGAGAGCCAAGCGGCGGCGTCTGGATAGTTCGAGAGCAGGCCGGTAATAATTTGCAGAAGCTGCTCGTCAGGGCATTCCGAACACGCGACTTCGCTGCCACCCGTTCACGAAGCCAACAGCATTCGAGCTTCTCTTCACGCTTCCCTAGAGGGGGAGGAGAATTTCAGTTATGAGCATGAAACTTTACGTCGGTAATCTCAATTTTAAGACCTCCGGTGAAGATTTGCAGGAATTGTTCGGGCAGGTCGGGACGGTGGAGTCGGCTTCGGTCGTGATGGACAGGGACACCGGACGCTCGCGCGGCTTCGGTTTCGTCGAAATGTCGAGCGCGGAAGAAGGCGCGAAGGCCATCGAGCAGTTTAACGGCAAAGAGTTCAACGGCCGCAACTTGAGCGTCAACGAAGCGCGCCCGCGTGAAGATCGCGGCGGCGGCGGTGGCGGTGGCGGACGCGGCGGTTACGGCGGCGGCGGCGGTGGCAATCGCGGCGGCGGTGGCGGCTACGGCGGCAACCGTGGCGGCGGTGGCGGTTATGGCGGCGGCGGCGGTGGTGATCGCGAGCCGCGCTGGTAAACGCGCCGCAGCAGTAGCCGTAGCAGCAGCGCCCCACGCGTTGATTTCAAAGGTCGCCGGGGCGTTCGCGGCGTCAAGATTTCGTATGGTTTGGCAAGGTCGCGGGAAAGACTCGGCGAAGAAACTCACGTTCGATTCATTCGCCTACTTCGGGTAAAGCGTTCTGGCGGCGTCTCCCACACACGCGCCGCCGCGCTTGATTTAACCAAAGGAGACTTTGTTTGGCTAAAGATGATCTGATTCCAGCCGAGGGCGTGGTCATAGACAAACTGCCCAACGCTTTCTTCCGCGTTCGTCTGGATAACAGCGAACATATCGTGCTGGCGCAAATCGGCGGCAAGATGCGCAAAAATTTCATACGCATTCTTCCCGGCGACCGCGTGCAGGTCGAAATGTCCCCCTACGACTTGTCCAAAGGTCGGATCACTTATCGGTATAAATGAGCTTTCAGCTATCGGCGGGCAGCTTTCAGCAAAACGGGCGAAGGGTTTTGACAGGCTGACGGCTGACGGCTTCTTGAGAGGTTTTAATGGAGAAACAGACATACGCTGTCGGCGACCGCGTGGAGAAGTGGTGTGAGGCTTGCGGCGAAGAGCGCGGGCACGTCGTTGCGACGGTGACGAAGCGCGGTTTGATCTCCCGCGTCAATTGCCCGAAGTGCGGCACGCGCAGTTCGTTCAAAAACAGCGCACAGGCCACCGGCACGCGCAGCGGTGCGCAAACCGGCACGCCCTACGATTGGACGCGCACCTATCGCGCCGGGCAGACCATGCTCCACCCGACCTACGGATTAGGCGAAGTGATGGCTCTCATCGAACCGAAGAAAATAGACGTGCTCTTCTCGGATCGGATGCGCCGGCTCGTCCACGGGCGCGCGGAGAACTAAGTGCGGCGTGCGTCGCGCCGGGTCGTCCCGGCTTGACCTTTAACAGTTTTTTGATTAACAAATAAGTACAGCAGCTTCGCGCGGGCGACTTTCGAGTTGCGATGAGCGCGCGAGAAAATTGAGAGCAGGAGATAAGATGGCAACCGTTAACGTCAATCAAGGTGAATCAATCGAGAGCGCGCTCCGTCGCTTCAAGCGCAAGGTGATGACCGAAGAGATCATCAAAGACGCGAAGAAGCATGCGTTCTTCATGTCGAAGGGACAGAAGGCGAAACTCAAATCCGCCCTCGCCCGCAAGCGCAACAAGAAGAAACGCCGCCCGCCGCAAGCGCAACCGCGCGGTTAACAGCGCACAGACATTTCTTTATCCGAGAGAGAAGCCTGCGACACACGCCAAGCGTCGCGG
>DASYMM010000552.1:0-12426 GCA_036009085.1 Pyrinomonadaceae bacterium
GGTTTCTTCGCATCCAACACGGCTGCCGCTGCCAGGTTCTCCGAGAAATCGCGCAGGACGGCATAACGAAGCTCGACCAGTACGCGCCCGCGCTCGTCAATGTAGCCCCACTTGAGATTGGGACGACCCTGTACTTCGGGCAACTCCTCATCCACCACGCCGACCTGCGCGATACCGTCCGCGAAGGGACGCGCCGCGTCGAACTGCGCGGCGATGACCACCTTGCCGCTCCGGTCGGCGTAGCCCCATCTCCCGTTCTCGTAAATCGATCTAAGAAGAGGCTCCTTCGCGGTCTCCTGCGCGAAAGCCGCGAAGTGAAACGCCAGAAGAATCAGACACGCAAGTTTTATCTTCATCAACAGCATGAACGCCCGAACGAGAAAAATCTTGCCCCGAACTTTTTTTAACCTGACCAACCTGACCGTTGATGCGAACACGATTCATACCCGTCGCCTGTTGTTAGACATTCGCGGGGTTAGTTAGTTCTAACGGGCGGTTCAAATTGCCGCCGTTTTGCAATCGCATCGCAACCCGCACCGCCAACCTTCAACTTATCATTCCCGCCTGACTGAATCATTATTTTCCGGCATCCGAAGCGTCAAGTTACAGGCTTGGCGCTTCTTCACACTAAGGGGACGCCACTGTACAAGGAGGATGACTTATGTTCGCTAACGACGTTCAAAAACAATTGCCAAACGAGGAAAATATTCACGATCAAAATCTCAGCCCGACCGGGCAGCCGAGCGACGCGCCGCTCGCGCCCGCGCCCGGAATCGAAGACCTGCGCGCCAGCGATCTGTCGCGTGAGTTTAACCCGAATACCGAGTAACCCACATGACAAGTGTAGTTAAAAAATGGGGCGTCGGGTGTTAATGAACCCGACGCCCCGTTCTCTTATGCTTCATGGAAAAACAGGGGTGAGAGTTTGTCCCGCCGGTCAAAGAAGGAAAGGGCGGGAACGGGTCTGAATTCGTGTTTCAGCCAGTCACGAATTTCATCCCGCACCCGCCGCAAGATCGCCGGATTGCGTCGCGGTCAGCCGCGCCCTGAGCCGGTGAATACACGACGGGATTTGTTGATAGGCCGCCGCTTCAACGGTTCTCGGCAGGCGTCGGCACGCAGCCGGCAGCGCGCGCTCTGAGCAGCGCGCGCTCGCGTTCGTTTCGCGTGAGGGCAGCCGCGCGCTCGAACTCGTCGCGGGCTTCGTCGAAACGCCCGAGCTTTGCCAGCAGGTCTCCACGCACGCTGGGCAGGAGGTGGTAAGACTTGAGTGACGGCTCGTGTGCCAACGCCCCGACAATTTCCAGACCCGCCGTGGGGCCGTACGCCATCGCCACAGCGACCGCACGGTTGAGTTCCACGACGGGCGAAGGCGAGAGCCGTGCGAGCGCAGCGTAGAGTTCGGCGATGCGCGCCCAGTCGGTCTCTTCCGGCGTGCGGGCGCGCGCGTGGCAGGCGGCGATGGCGGCCTGGAGCGCGTAGGTGCCCGCCTCGCCCCCGAGACCTTCGGCGCGCGCGAGCGCGTCGAGTCCACGGCGGATGAGCAGATAGTCCCAACGCGCGCGGTTCTGGTCGAGCAACAGAACCGGCTCGCCCGTCGGGCCGACCCGCGCGCGCAGCCGTGATGCCTGAATCTCCATCAAGGCCACCAGTCCGTGGACCTCCGGCTCTTGGGGGGCAAGCTCTGCGAGGACGCGGCCGAGTCGCAGCCCCTCCTCGCAGAGCGCGGGACGCACCCAATCTTCGCCCGCCGTCGCGGAGTACCCCTCGTTGAAAATCAGGTAGACGACTTCGAGCACCGACGAGAGGCGCGAAGCCAGTTCCGCCCCGCGCGGAGTCTCGAAGGGGACGCGCGCCTCGGAGAGCGTCCTCTTGGCGCGGACGATCCGCTGAGCGACCGTCGGCTCCGGGACGAGGAAGGCGCGTGCGATCTCGTCGGTCGTCAGGCCGCCGAGCAGTCGGAGCGTGAGCGCGACGCGTGATTCTGTGGAGAGCAAGGGGTGACAGGCGATGAAGATGAGGCGCAGGATGTCGTCGCCGACCGGGTCGTCGAGGGCCGCGTCGAAGTCCGGCACGGCCCTCTCAAGTGATTCGATCTCGCGGGCGAGATGCTCGTGCTTGCGTTCGAGCATCGTCCTCCTGCGCAGGAGGTCGAGGGCGCGGTGCTTGGCCGCGACCATGAGCCACGCGCCCGGGTTGTCGGGGACGCCCGACTCAGGCCACTGTTCGAGCGCGGCGACGAGCGCGTCCTGCGCCAGTTCCTCGGCGAGGCCGACATCGCGCACGATCCGCGCGAGGGCGGCGATGAGTTTCGCCGACTCCATCCTCCAGACGGCCTCGACGGCGCGATGCGTGTGAGTGGTCGCCACGGCCACACATCACACCATCATACGGCGGCCGACGCAAGTTCCCGGCGCGTCGGCCGCCGCCGCGTCAAGACTTCTTCTGCTCCTCGATTTGCGCGCGCAGACGCTCCTCCTGCTCTCGCAGTTCGGGCGTGAACTCTGCGCCGAAGTCGGCGGCCTCGAAGACCGGGCGGATTTCGATCTCCGACACCTCATCGAAGCCGGGGTCGCCCTCATTGGGAGCCGGGATGCGTTTGACCCATTCGACGGCCTCATCCATCGAGCGCACCTGCCAGAGCCAGAAGCCTGCGATCAACTCCTTCGTCTCGGCGAAGGGACCGTCAATGACGGTTTTCTGCGTGCCCGAGAACCTGATCCGCTTGCCCTTCGCGCTCGGGTGGAGTCCCTCGCCCGCCAGCATCACGCCGGCCTTCACCAACTCCTCGTTGAATTTCCCCATCTCGGCCAGCATCTGCTCACCCGGCAGCACACCCGCCTCCGACACCTCGTTCGCCTTGATAATCACCATGACTCGCATCGTTGTCTCTCCTTAAAATTTTCGGATTCAGACTCTGGTTTCCGGTCGCTACCGGCCGAAAACCCGGTCTCTACTTACACGTCGAACGACCGGAGGCGAAATCGACAGGAACTCAAATTTTTTTTCGCGAAGCATTTCAAATACAGACAATAGTTTACTATTCCCTTGAAAAGCGGGTGGTAAATAAAAAAAATGCCCGGCATGATACTTTTTTCATTCGCCAAACGCATTAAGAGAGAGATTGATGTCTGAAGGAAAGGACAGGTGATGGGCATGCGTAATAGTGTCATCGCCGTGCCGGTCTCCGGCGGAGTTGACGCCGGCAATCGGGAAAGCTCAAAAATAGAGGTTCAGGAAAAGAACGGATGTAAAGGTGTCTTCGCCAAAGAAGAGATCGCGATGGATTCGTTCATCAAGCTGGAAGGAGTAATCACCAGTCATCCCACCAGATATTCCATTCGGTTGGGCGAGGACAAGCATCTTAGTGTCCCGCCCGACCGGGAGGTAACTCAGAGCCATGAATTTTTCTGGAAGTACTTGAATCATAGCTGTCAGCCGAACGGTGAGATCAATACTGCTGAGTTGACCTTTCGCCCGTTGAGAAAGATCGTTCAGGGAGAGGAGTGTACTTTTAATTATTTAACGACGGAGTATGAAATGGCCGCTCCTTTCGCCTGCCACTGCGGGGCGGCGAATTGCTTCGGATTGATACGCGGCTATAAGTATCTGAGCACAGAGCAGCGAGAGGAACTGACCGCCCACGCGCGCACCCGATTTGAAAACTGAAGCCCGTTTAACGATTGAAGGAGATTCGACATGGATGTTGTGAGCTTGACGAGATCGGCGACGAAGATGCTGTGGATGTTTCTCCTGTGCCTGTTCGTGCCCGCGCTTGGCGCGTCCGCGAGCGCGCAGGATACGCACGAAGTAAAACCCGCGCGTAGTGGGCGCAAGTCCGCCGCTCCGTTGAAAGGCCCCGGCGGTTTGGCGGTGTCCACGAAAAAGTTTGACCTCGACCTCTTCGAGGCGAACCTCAGGAAGACTTTCGACGGCAAGGCCACCGGCTACGCCTACGCCATCAATCAGAACGGGCAGTTGAAGCGCAGCGGCGCGAACGGCTACGCACTCCTCGCGCGCGATGTGAACGGTATCCTCGTTGACCCGAAGGGCGTCAAGCACCATCCGACGATGCGCATGAACATCGCCAGCGTCTCGAAGCCCATCACCGCCGTGACCGTGCTCCGGTTGCTTCAGCAAAATAAGGTGCCGGGCTACCCGAACCTGACCATTGACTCGAAGGTCGCGCCGTTTTTGCCTTCGACCTGGAAGCAAGGCAACCGCGTCGCCGACCTGACCTTCAAGGAGTTGCTGTCGCAATACTCCGGCATGTGGATCATCCCCAAAGGCGCGACCAGCACGCCGTTACTCAAAACGTTCATCTTCGAGGGCGTCACGCGCAAAAAGAGCGACTACGAATACATCAACGGCAATCTCGCCATCTTCCGCATCATCATCCCCTACATGACGCTCTCGCAGCGGCTTCGTGACAACTACAGCGAACTCTACACGACAGACCCCGCCAAATTCGACGAACTGACGAGCGCCAAGTATGTCGAGACGGTTAACCAAATGACGCTCGCTCCGATGGGCATCGCAGAGGCCAAAATGATGGCCTACGGCAACACCATCGAACCGCGCTTCTACATCGTTCCAGACAACAACGCCGCCGGCAAACTCGCGGGCGACTGGACGAAGATTGGCGGCGGCGGTGGCTGGAATCTGTCGGCCATAGAACTGGCGCAATTCCTCGCCCACGTCCGTTACAACGACAAAATCCTGACGCCCGCGATGCGTAAGCAGATGGACGAAAACTATCTCGGCTGGATGGACCCGGCAGAGTGGGACTTGTTCCGTGAGCACGGCGCATACCTCGGTCATCGCGGTGATTTGAACTGGAAGGACGCGAAAGACACGAAGGTCGCCGGAATGACCAGCCTGATTCTCAACTTCCCGAACGGCGTGCAGGTTTCCCTCCTCGTCAACTCGCTCGGCACCTATGGCTCGACGCATAAAGTTGTGGCCGACGCCTTCGACGCGGCGTGGAACTAACTCCGCAAGTCGAAAATAACGGAAACGGAAACTTTTTTGTCGCGCTTGATAATATTCGACGCGTTTCTGCGCCTTAGTTAAGTGAAGGTAGTTCAGATGCCCTGAGCCGGTAGTCGCAACCGGGGGGCGAAACACGTTTCACTAATTTAAGGAGAACAGGCAATGTCAAAAAATATCGTCAAAATTGCGAAGCGCTTCAAACTAGCGTCTCTCATCCTCTTCGTCGCGCTCGTTGGAGGACAGACGCTCAACGTAGACGCGCTCACTCAGACACGAGCCGGGTCGGGCGTACTCAAAGCAGAGTTGAAATCGTCCGCCGAGGCGAAGCGCGCCCTGTCAAACATCGGCACGCGAGACTTCAAACGGGTCAAAGATGCGAGATTGCGTAATGCCTCGACGCGCGCTCTCGCCGACTTGAAGGCGCTTGCCAATAACACCTCCACCGCGCGCGAAGCAACGCTGGCCGCTAATTTTGCCCGCTCCGTTAAGACCTTGAAGGGGTTGGCGCAACCCGGCACCACGGCGATTGAGGAGTGCGATAAAGGTTATGAGCGGTGCATCGAGTTGTGCAAGGAGACCGGCGGCAACTGCGACCTCTGCGGCATCAGCCAGAACGGCTGCTACCTGACCAAATTGGCTATTGAGATGACGAAAGACCCGCTCGATCCGACGCCCTAACTATCTGCCGCTCAAGGCATCTTAATTGCGAAATCAACCAGCGCGAAAGAGTCTGAGAAGAGGGGCGTGGATTTGCTTCCACGCCCCTCTCTGTCGTCTGATGTTATTCGAGGCTTAATAGCCAGACATCCGCTTCGACTTGCAAAAACCGGAAGAAAATCATTCGGTTGTCCGCCGAAATCGAGGGACTTTGAAACCCGTGTAAAGCGGGCGTAAAGATCGGTTGGACTTTTTTGCTTTCGGCGTCGGCCAAATAAATTGTGGTCTGTTGGATGAAGATGAATTTACGACTGTCCTTCAACCAACTGGGATAGCCGCCCATCTCCGTCAGCCTTTGATAACTGCCGGATGAGAAAGAGTATGTTCCGATCCCGGCGTCGCTTCTATCTTCGTCAACGAACGTGCCAATGAGTTTGTCACCGTTAGGCGACCAGTGGTTCGGGACCAAATAACCCTTGAACGCCGGGACGGGCGGCAACTGCTCCAGGCTCTGCTCCTGCCACCCCTTCGTCAGGTTAATCACGAAAACACGCGCGCCTTTGTCTGTGAGTTGCAGGTAGGCCAAATTTTTTCCGTCGGGAGACAGAACCGGCGAACTCGCGCCGTTGCCATCCGCAAACGTGAGTTGCTGCAACCCCGTGCCGTCGGCGTTGATCGACCAGATTTGGTTGACGCCGCTGCGGTCGGAACTGAAAGCGACGCGCCGCCCATCGGGAAACCAGCGGGGGCGGCGGTCTTGGAATTTGTCATCCGTCAGGGCGCGCCAGTTCGATCCGTCTTTGTTGAAGATGGCTATGTCTTCCTGTGTCAGACGAGGCCAGCGCGCGACGTAATGCTCGCCGTCGGGCGAAAGCTGCGGGTGGCTGATGCCGGTAAAGCCTCGCGTCACCCACGTTGGTTCGCCCGTCACGTTCCCCGACGACGCATCGAAAGCGATGGACTGTAAATTCGCCTGGCTCTCATAGCGCACGTAGGCCAGCAACTTACCGTCGCGCGAAAAGCTGACGCTGAGCGGATACCTCGACGGCGTCGGAACCGCTTCGGCCGGGCTTAAGACCTCCCCCGTTTTTTCGTCCACGGCGATGCGCCATAAACTCATGCTGCCGCTGCGGTCGCTGGCGAAATAGATGTATTTCCCGTCGGGCGACCACACGGGATTCCAGTCGGTCGAGTCCTGCGTCGTGACACGGACGGGCGCACCGCCCGCAGCCGGAACGGTCGCGATGTCGCCACGCCCTTCAGTTGACCAGTACCAATAAGCAATACGTCCGCCACCGGGCGACCAACTCGGCTGCGCGGCGTCTCCTTCGGTCAGCAGACGTTTCGCGCCGGTCGCCACATCAATAATCCACAACGCGCTCGGGCTGGTGCTTTTATTCGAGTGAACGCCGACCCACTCCGTGCCGACCACGATCTGCTTCCCGTCGGGCGACCAAGAAGGGTGGTAACCGATATCGGAAAGGCGGCGCGGGTTCTCGCCGGTCGCCTCCATGATGTACAGCCCGGAGGGTTCGCGTGCGGAATGAAAGGCGATCAGATTCCCGTCCGGCGAGAAGGCCGGGGTCGTCTCACTCTGCGAAGAATCTTTGGTGAGGTTGGTCGGGTTCTTGCCCCCGACGCGCTGCCAGTAGATGTCCGTATTGCCCGTCTCGTTGAAGCTCACATAGACGAAAGACTTGCCATCCGGCGCGAGACTGGAAAAGAGTTCCGAAGCCTCCTTAATCGTGAGTTGCACGTTGTGCGCGCGTGACCAGTCGGGTCCCGCCGTGGCTTTCGACGCAAACCACTTCGGAGCCAGCAGCCAGCCGCCCAGCGACAACACGATCACGACGGCCAGAAGCGCGCCCAAAACGAGTGTGCGCCTGAACCACGGTTTCGCCGGGGAAGCAATTGCCGACAGATTTCGCCGCGCCGTCCTGCCGCCGTCGCCCGGCAGTGAAGGCGAGGAGTCAATTTCGCGCTTGAGTCGTTTCAAGTCGGCGCGAAAATCCGAAGCCGTTTGATAGCGGAGCTCGCGGTCTTTTTCGAGGGCTTTGCCGAGTATGTGGTCGAGTTCGGGGGGCAATGGCGGATGCGAATCCGAAACGTTCAAGGGCTCTTTTGAAAGAATCGTGCCGAGAGTCTCAAGGCGGTTCGCACCTTTGGTCGGCGATGAGCCGGTCATCATCTCGTACAGCACGACGCCCAGACTCCAAATATCAGAACGCGCGTCCACCTCGTCGCCCGCCGCTTGTTCGGGTGACATGTAAGCCAGCGTCCCCATGAGCAGGCCGGGTTGTGTCTCGTGCGCCGAAGAGAGGTTCAATCCTCCAGCCGTCGCCGGTTCGCTGAGCTTCGCGAGTCCGAAATCCAACACCTTCACGTAGCCGTCCGGGCGCACCATGATGTTTTCAGGTTTGATGTCGCGATGAAAGACGCCCGCGTGATGCGCTGCGCCCAATGCTTCCGCGACCTGTGTGGCAATCGCCAGCGCGTCTCTCATCTTCAAGCCGTCGTCAATCAAATCGCGCACGGTCTTTCCCGTGACTAATTCCGTGGCGATGTACTGCACCCCTTCCGAAATTCCGATGTCGTAGATGGTGAGCAGGTTCGGGTGATTGAGTGCGGAGACGGCGCGCGATTCGCGTTCAAAACGCTTGATGCGCTCCGGGTCGGAGATAAATTGCGGGGGCAAAATTTTTAAAGCGACCTGGCGTTTGAGTTTCGCGTCGTGAGCCAGATAGACCTCGCCCATCCCGCCCACGCCGAGCAGCTTTTCGATTTTGTATGCGCCGAGTTCGCGACCGATGTAGGAGGCGTGTGTGTCTGAAACTTGTTCGTGGGCGATTGCCTTGGCGGCGATGTCGAGCGCGGGCGACTCCATAAAGTCGCCCGCCTCTTGCTCGGCGGCTAACAGGCTCAACAACTCGCGCCGCAAATCTTCGTCGCCGGCGCAGGCTTCCTCCGCAAACTTTGCGCGCGCCGCGACGGGCAATTCAACAGCGGCGTCATAGAGTTGTTCGACTTGTCGCCAGCGGTCAGCTTTCATCGCCCGCCTTCAGACTGAGTTCACGGAAAAGCCAGACCTTCGCTTTGTTCCATTCGCGCACGATGGTGATCTTCGACAGATTCAACACTTCGGCGACCTCTTCCAAACTCAAGCCTCCGAAGAAACGCAGTTCGACGATCCGCGCCTTGCGCTCGTCAATCTCCGCTAACGCCGTCAACGCTTCATCGAGCGCGACCAAGTCCGCGTCGCGCTGACCCGGCACGATAAAGGCTTCGTCTATGGCGACATGTCTGATTTCCACATTCTTCAGGTGCGGGCGGCGGCGTGCGAAGTCAACCAGAATCCGGCGCATGAGTTGCGCGGACACGCCGAAAAAATGCGCGCGGTTTTGCCAGCGCACGTTTTTCCAATCAATCAGCCGCACATACGCTTCGTTGACGAGTGCTGTCGTTTGCAAAGTATGGCCGGGACGTTCCCGGCTGATGTAGCGTTTGGCGATGCGGTGAAGTTCCGCATGAACGATGGGCGTGAGACGTTCGAGGGCTTCCCGGTCGCCCGCGCTCCAGGCTTGCAGCAACTCAGTTACTTCGTGCCCCGACCGTGTAGCCATTTCCTTCTTCGAGCCAAACTTTTAGCTAAATTAATTTATCACACCGCGACAAGAAAAAATGTTACAGGACGATAATAACTTTCGCGCCGACCGGCATCCAGGTCAATTCGGATGATTATTAATTTGACCAAGAGGCCGCAAGAAATTATGCTGCCGCACAGGCCGGACGAACTCCGTTCGGCCTCAATCGGTAGGATTCTTCAAACACCACGCGCGGATAACTGCGTGGCATGCGCGGCCTCACATTGCTAAACGCCGTCGCACATCGCTAAACGCGGCCGCTTCGGTCGGGATGAAACGATATGATCTCAACCAGCCCACCATGGATTCTTGGCATCAGCGCGTCACACAATGGCGCGGCTTGCCTGCTCAGGGGCGACGAAGTCGTGGTCGCCGTGCAGGAAGAGCGACTCACGCGGTTCAAGCGTCAACGCATTTACGGCTCGGATTCTTCGCGCGCCGTCCTCTATTGCCTCGACTACGCGGGCATCGAGCCTCAAGACTTAAGCCTTATCTCTCTGTGCGTGCAGGGACGGGCAGGTGAGGCCAAACATGATGTGAGGCTGAACCCACTCCTCAAAGGCGCGCTCGAAGGCGTTCCGGTGATCGGCATCCCGCACCACTTCGGTCACGCTGTGAGCGCGTTTGCTACTTCGGGCTTCGCGGACTCGTCCATCCTCGTCATAGACGGCGCGGGATCGCCCTTCGACGATCTGACGGTTGACGAGCAAAGCGTCGTCAAACGTCGCGTCGAGGACGGGTGGGAGACGATTTCGCTCTACGCGGCGTCGAGTACGGAGATATTTCCGCTGGAGAAGCATCTGGTGGAACGCGCCGGATGGTACAGGCCGAACGGCGGCGGCATGCCGCGCTTCGGGAGCCTGGGCGGGATGTTCTCGGCGGTCGCCACGCAAATCTTCGACAATTCGATGGAGGCGGGCAAGGTCATGGGTCTCGCCCCCTACGGAGTCGCCGAAATACCTGCCGACGCGTTCTTCGACATCTCAAACGGCGGAATCGAGTTTCTCGACGGCGTGCCCGAGATGTTCCGGCACGACCAACGTTGGCCTATGCACGAAGGCGTCTACGTGAACCTCGCCGCCTCGGTTCAGTCCGCGCTCGAAGTGGCCGTCCTCTATCTCGCGCGCCGCCTCAAGAGTCTCAACCCGTCGAGTGAGAATCTCTGTTATGCGGGCGGCGTGGCGCTCAACAGCGTCGCCAACGAACGGCTCATCCGCGAGGCGGGTTTCAAGAACGTGCACATCCCGCCCGCGGCGGAAGACAGCGGCGCTAGCATCGGGGCTGCATACTTCGGCTTGTGGCACCTCACCGGACACAACACCCGGCGGAGGATGATTCACGACGCGAGCGGGCGTCTCTATTCGCGTGAATCTGTCTCTTCCGCCGTCAGGGAGTCTTCCGAAGTGCGCGAGACGATCATGTCGGACACCACTACAGAGGCGGTCGAGCGTTTGTGCGCGGGTGAGATCATCGGGTGGTTCGATGGCGGGTCGGAATTGGGACCGCGTGCGCTCGGACAGCGGAGCATCGTCTGCGACCCGCGCCGGGCAGACGCGAAGGAGATTCTCAACCGGCGCGTCAAGAAGCGTGAATCCTTCCGCCCGTTCGCGCCCGTCGTCCTGCGCGAGGAGGTCGAGAACTGGTTCGAGCTTGGCGACTCGCCCGCCGAAAGCCCGTTCATGCTGCGCGTGTGCGAGTTCAAGGCGGACAAGGCGGCGCGCGTGCCCGCAGTCGTCCACGTGGATAACACGGGTCGGCTTCAGACCGTGACGCCCGAGGCGAACGGACGCTTCTATGAGTTGGTCAAAAAATTTTATGAGAAGACGGGCGTGCCCGTGCTCCTCAACACCTCGTTCAACGTGATGGGCGAGCCGATTGTGGAGACGCCCGCCGACGCCGTCGCGTGCCTCCTCAATAGCGGCCTCGACTGCTGCGTCTTTGAAGACACTATCGTGGAGAGAAAGACGCGTTCGTAGAAAGGTTTTATGTCGTTGATGATACCGGAGCCAACGTCGGACTTAATTGAGCACTTCAGGTTGTTGCTGGTCAGAAACTTCTTCGACGCGCAGACGTGCGAACAGATCATCGCCGAAGCGCAGACGGCCTGGGGCGGCCCGGCGACCATCTACACCGAGGGGTCGGCAAATCCTGTGAACGAAAGCTTGCGTAAGACGACGCGACTCATGCTCTCCGATGAGACGACCGCGCTCGTCAAGCGGCGTCTGCTTGAGCACATGGCCGCCGTCGAGCAACATTTCGGAATCGCGCTCAACGATTGCGAAGACCCGCAGTTCCTCAAGTACGGGGTGGGCGATTTTTTCGTCGCGCATCAGGACGGCAACACCGAACAGCTACAATACGATCACCTGAGAGTGCGAAGGGTGTCGGTGGTCGTGTTCCTGAGCCGGCAATCGGCGCAGCCTGCGCCCGACACGTATTGCGGCGGTTCCCTCGTCTTCTTTGACCCGCACGTTGATCCGCGACGCAAAGAAATGGGACTCCACCTGTATGGCGAGACGGGAATGTTCGTCGCCTTTCCTTCCGAAACGACGCACGAAGTAACGCCCCTGACGCACGGCGAACGCTACTCGATTGTCTGTTGGTACAGGTGAGGCCAGTTTTCAACCCCGTGTGACTTTCGGTAAGGCGTTGTCGGCACGGCGAGAGCGGCGGGCAGGCCGTATAAACATTGGCCGGACGCGGGCGCAAGAATTTTTATTGACACTTCGGAGCAAACGGTTTTACTCTGCGTAAGTCGAAATCTTTCCATTAATGCCTCGCAAGTTGTGTCACAGTTGTTGCCAGAGGAACCCGTTGCCGCTGGCGGAATTTTTCTCCGTTAGCCTCACGTAAGCTGACATCACGCTAACGGCATCTGAGTTTGAGCGTGCGTAAGGTCGCTCGTGGACTTCTTAAACTCGCCGGACTCGATTCGACGGATCGTTGCCTCGCCGTAAAGCACTTCTAATCAGGAGAACTCACATGAGCGAAAATGATAAGGATAAGGACAAACAGCAGGACAAACGCCCGATACGTCCAGAGATCGTTCCGGAGGTCGCGCCGGAGATTCGCCCCGAGATTCGTCCCGAGGTCGTTCCCGAAATCGCGCCGGAGATCAGGCCGGAGATCAAGCCGG
>DASYMM010000553.1:0-5642 GCA_036009085.1 Pyrinomonadaceae bacterium
CTGACCAGAACCGCGTCTATTTTCGTTGCCTCCACTTAAAATATTGTAAACAAAAGACTTTATAACGACCAAAGCCTTTCTCCCGCCCCTCTCTAGTTGTTACAAAATCTTAACCAAAACTCCCCTATAACTCCCCTGTCAGACTTCAACTCGCGCCCCGTTTTTCAAACCGCCGATCTTTTCCACACCATGCACGCTCGTCTGATGCCCTATCTAACTGTCAGATAAAGCAGATTTTGCGCCTTGCCCACGTCGCGGATTTCCGTTCGCTGCCCGTTCGCCCTTTTAAGCGCTTAAGACCCGTTACTTCAAGTAACTGTTGAACTTACGCGTATAAATCGTTGTAAAGAAATGTCTTTACAGCATATGGCACGCATGCTAAATTCCCGCCACTTTATCGCTAAACATATGAGCGATAAAGGATTGAACATGATCAAACCACACTCCGTTGTAGTGTTCCGAACTCGCAGACACACTATCTAGAGTTTTTGACATAAACAGGACATAGAAACCCAGACCGAAATGCCTATCAGGTTCGGAACATCAGGCTGGCGCGCCATCATCGCAGACGACTTCACGTTTGCCCACGTGCGGCTCGTAACTCGCGCTATTTGCAGCTACTTACGCGCAAGCGGCGTTGAGGACGGCGCGAGTCTCGTCGTCAGTTATGACACGCGTTTTCTGGGAGAAAAGTTTGCGGCTGAGTGTGTGGAAGAAATTGTCAATAACGGATTAAAGGCCATATTTTGCGACCAGCCGACGCCGACGCCAGCCATCTCGCACACGATTCGAGAACGCGCGGCGGCGGGCGGCATCAATTTCACGGCCTCGCATAACCCTCCTGAATACAACGGGATGAAGTTTTCGACCGCCGATGGCGCGCCCGCTTTGCCCGACGCCACAAGGCAAGTCGAAGGGCTTATCAGGAGCATGGGCGTGGCGGGCGAAAGCGCGGCGGGGGAAAGCGCGACGAGCGACAAAAACGCCGCGAATATTGAGATTTACGATCCTCGTCCGGCCTACATCGCAGACCTTGAGCGGAAACTCCGTTTCGACGTAATCGCTTCAGCGGGCAAGACTTATGCGTTCGACCCGCTGTGGGGCACGGGGCGCGGCTATTTTGGCGACGCTGCCGAAGAAATTGAACCGCGCCCCGGCGGATATAGATGGTCGGCGCGTGGCTCGCATGAATCGCATGGACGGAGTGAAGTTTATTTTTGAAGATGGCTCGTGGTTGCTGTTGCGTCCTTCGGGAACGGAGCCGCTCGTGCGCATCTACGCTGAATCTGAATCGGAGAAAGAGTTGGAGGTGCTTCTTGAACAAGGCCGCAAATACCTATTGGACTGATTCGCGTCTCGCCGCGCAACGCCCGACGGCACGCCCCCTCACGCTGGCAACCCCGGCGCGCGAACTCTCACGTGAACTCGTCGGCACGCGCGCGGAGGTGCGTCGTCGCGGCGGACTGATTCCCTCGTGGGCTGTCTTCACGATGATCATGCTCGCCACCTTCGCGCTCTGCGTGAGCGTCACGATGCGCACGCATGCAGAGATGCGCGGCGCGGAGCAGAAACTTTCGCAGATGCATACGGAGGTGCAGGCGATCAGCAACACGAACGACTCGCTCAAGCAAGAGGTGCAACGCTTGCAGGAGCGCAAGTCGCGCGCCGTCGAGGACGCCGCACGCGCACGTCTGAATATGATTCGCCCGAACGAAATCGTCGTGCCCATTGATTAACCAACAAGGGATTAACAGACAAGGCGGAGGTTCCATATCGCAGTGAACTGTGTCGCATTTATACCAAGTTCTGCCGGTCGCCCGCCGCTCGCTGCCCGCTTAGTTTCTGCTTAGAGTTAGCTCCCTCCTGACCCCGCGCGGCTGCTCGATTTAACCCGGGCAGCCGCGCTACTTCATCTCGCTTTCCCACGCGTTTTCCCGCCGGAACATACGGTTGACACCCCCGCAACCGTCAACTAATATCAAACTCTATTTTATCTCGTCATAAATTTTATTGACTGCGAAACCGCAGAGTTTTCGAGCGGGAGAGACAAGCAAAATCATGTCTGAAGTCAAAGAGATCGCATCGCCTGAACAAGCTGCCGTCGAGCGTTGGGAAGAGGAGACGCTCGCGCCCGTGTTGCAGAAGCGTCCCGAACGCAAGAAGCGTTTCGACACCGTTTCGCTCGACGCGGTGGAACGTCTCTACACGCCCGCCGACACGAGCGAGATTGACTTCGACACGGACACTTCTTTCCCCGGCGAGTTCCCATACACGCGCGGCATACACCCGACCGGCTATCGCGGCAAACTCTGGACGATGCGCCAGTTTGCAGGCTTCGGGACGCCCGAAGAGACCAACGCGCGCTTCAAATATCTGATGGCGCAGGGACAGACCGGCCTCTCCGTCGCCTACGATCTGCCGACGCTGATGGGCTACGACGCCGACGCAATGCTCTCCGAAGGCGAAGTCGGCAAGTGCGGCGTCGCCGTCTCGTCGCTCGCCGATATGGAGACTTTGTTCGACGGCATTCCGCTCGAAGCCGTCACCGTGTCGCAGACGATCAACGCGCCCGCGTCCGTCCTCCTGGCGATGTACCTCGTCGTCGCCGAAAAGCAGGGCGCGGACTGGCGCAAGATTTCCGGCACGCTGCAAAACGACATTTTGAAGGAGTACATCGCGCAGAAGGAATGGATTTACCCGATCCGCCCGGCGATGAAACTCGTCGTTGACACCTTCGAGTTCTGCACGCGCCACGTGCCGCGTTACAACCCGATTTCCGTCAGCGGCTATCACATACGCGAGGCCGGTTCTACAGCAATGCAGGAACTCGCGTTCACTTTGCGCGACGGCATCGAGTACGTCCAATGGGGCGTCGAGGCCGGACTCGACGTTGACGAGTTCGTCCCGCGCATCTCCTTCTTCTTCAACGCGCACAACGACTTCTTTGAAGAGATCGCCAAGTATCGCGCCGCGCGCCGCATCTGGTCGCGCACGATGCGTGAGCGTTTCCACGCGAAAGACCCGCGCACGCTGCAACTGCGTTTCCACACGCAGACGGCAGGCGTCTCGCTCACAGTGCAGCAGCCTTTGAACAACATCGTCCGCGTCGCCATACAGGCGCTCGCCGGAGTGCTCGGCGGCACGCAGTCGCTCCACACGGACGCCTACGACGAAGCCCTCGCGCTCCCGACCGACAAGGCCGCGCTCATCGCCCTGCGCACGCAGCAGATCATCGCGGAGGAGACGGGCGTGGTGAACACGGTTGACCCGCTCGGCGGCTCGTACTTCCTCGAATCCCTGACGAAGAAGATGGAAGACGGCGCGCTCGATTATTTCGCCAAGATTGACGCGATGGGCGGCATGGTTTCGGCGGTCGAAAAAGGTTTCCCGCAGCGCGAGATTCAGGAATCGGCGTATCAATATCAGAAGGCCGTCGAGCGCGGCGAGCAAACCATCGTGGGCGTCAACAAGTATCAGATGGATGACGACGATTCCAAGATTGACATCCTCGTCATAGACGAATCCGTCCGCGAGCACCAGATCGCGCGACTCGAACAGGCGCGCGCACGACGCGACGGCGGCGCAGTGGCGAACGCGCTCGAAAAACTGAAACTCGCGGCACAAGCCCGTGACAACACGATGCCCGCCACCATCGAAGCCGTCCGCGCCTACGCCACGCTCGGCGAAATCTGCGACGCACTGCGCGACGTTTACGGTCTCTACGAAGAACCTGCATTTTAAAAGCAGTGACGAGTGACAAGTGACGGGTGACGAGTTAAAGCAGTAATCTGCTCTTTAAACTTGTCTTGATTCTTACTCGTCACTTGTCACTCGTCACTTGTCACTGTTTTATTATGACTGAAAGAAAGATTCGCGTACTGGTAGCCAAGCCCGGCCTCGACGGACATGATCGTGGGGCGAAGATCATCGCGCGTGCGTTGCGTGATGCGGGGATGGAAGTTATCTACACGGGGCTGCGGCAGACGCCGGAGATGATCGCTGCCGCCGCGTTGCAGGAAGATGTGGATGCGGTGGGCGTCTCGATATTGAGCGGCGCGCACAACACGCTCTGCCCGCGCATCGTGCAGCTTTTGCAGGAGCGCGGGATGGACGATTGCCTCGTGCTCGTCGGCGGCATCGTGCCGAAAGAGGACGTGCCGCGCTTGAAGGAGATGGGCGTGGCCGAAGTTTTCCTGCCCGGCACATCCACCGAAGACATCGTTAAATTCCTGCGCGAGAACGTCCAGCCGCGCGCCTGATCGTTCCCTGTTTCTCAACACAAAACGGATGCCGGACGAGGAGCAATCTATTGAGACGCGCGCCCTCGTCGTCGAAGCGCGCGACTCGTGCGTCGTCGTCCGACTCAATCGTCCCGCCGAACGCAACCCGCTCTCCGTCGCCACGCTTGAAGAGTTAGACGAACTTGTCTCTGCGCTCGCCGCGCGCACAAACATCTCTGCAATCATCTTCACGGGCACGGGCGACACGTTTGCCTCCGGCGCAAACATACGCGAACTCGGCGCACTCACGCCCGAGACGGCGCGCGAGTTTGCGCGTCGCGGCCAGAGCTTGATGCAAAAAATAGCCGACGCGCCGCAACTGACCATCGCCGCCGTTAACGGCTACTGCATGGGCGGCGGACTCGACCTCGCGCTCGCTTGCCGTCTGCGTTGTGCTTCGCCCTCCGCCGTCTTCGCGCACCCCGGCGCGCGTCTCGGCATCATCACCGGATGGGGCGGCACGCAGAGACTTCCGCGTCTCATCGGTCAGGCGCGCGCTCTCGAAATGTTTGCGACGGCGCGACGCGCGACGGCAGACGAGGCTTATGAGATCGGGTTAGTCAATCGCGTCGGCGATCCTGTGGTCGAAGTTGCTTATAAACTTGCGCTGTCGCTCTGAGCGGAGACGGCGCGCGTTAGCCTCTGCTCACAATCTTCCCCTACAAACTCGCCGTCTTATGCTACAAGACCGTCATCTTCCATCAACCGCTCGCAATCTTCTATTAATTGCCCGTCATCTTCTATTAATTACTCGCCATCTTCCTTTATAAGCACGCCGTCTTCCATTAATTGCTCATCATCTTCACGCGCAAGCATGCAATCTTTCGTCAATTGCCGGTCATCTTATCGTTAAAGCGCTTCATCTGCTTCTTCAAGCCCGTGCGCTCATAAAACATCTCTCAAGTTCACGCTGAAGTCGCGGGTCGTGCACGGTTGAGATGTTGACTTGACAGCGCGGCATCCGTCCGCTTACTTTTGAACGGTCGCGCCGGGCAGCGACGTGTGAGTTAAAGATGTTTACGCAAGCGCACAGTTCCTATCGCACTTATTACTATTACGGCTCGCTCTCCGGGCGGAGGGGTGAGGCGGCGAAGGACTGTCGGCACGTGCTAAGCATGTAGCGTAAACGAGACAGATTTCTTGAACCGGCCACTTTCCTTCCGCAGCGGGAGGATAAGTGGCCGGTTCTTTTTTTGCCCGCATGTTTTGCCGGGCTATGACGGAGTTGAAATATGTTGCAGGAACAAAAGCTATCGAGCAGCCTTAACGAACAGTTGACAATGCCGGGTGCGCCCGCCTCTTCGTCTACGGGCGAGCGTCCGCTGGTGCAACTCGATCCGGATCATCCGGGCTTTCGCGATC
>DASYMM010000554.1:0-6733 GCA_036009085.1 Pyrinomonadaceae bacterium
CCGCACGAAGAGAGTTTGATGCCGATAGTTTAAATAACAGTGACGAGTGACAAGTGACGAGTGACAAGTCAAAGATAAATTCTTGCTTTGACTTGTCACTCGTCACTTGTCACTCGTCACTGCTCTTGGGGCTTCATTGAATTCTAATCAACGCTTTGTTGCCGGGTGTGCCGCGCAGGTTGAGGCTGACGGAAACATCGCCCGCGTTTGCCAACTCGGCGGGCAGGACGACGACCACCTGCGTCACGCGTTCAAAGTTAGGAAACTTGTCCACGTATTCCACGGGCAGCGGATAGATTCTGCCCTGTGCGTCTTCGGCCTGCGCCGCCACTACCGTCTGCGGCTCGCCCGGCGCGAGGGAGACGTTGTAGGCAAACAGCATCAGGCGCGTGCGCCCGTCTGCGCTGAAGTTGACGCGTGAGTTGACCGAAAAAGGCTCGCGCATGCGCGTCACCGAATCAACTGCGACGGCGCGTGTGGAATTCCATTCCGTGAGGAGTTGGGGCGCAGGATCGAGATTCGTCTTGGGGCGGAGCACGAAAAGCCCCTGCTCGATGCCGCTCACGGCGACGACGCCGCTCTTGAAGTACGGGTAGTTGCTCCACGTGCCGTTGAAAGCCGGATTGTCGTCAATCGGGTAGATGTCGAAATAGCCGACCTCTTGGAGCGTGGCCGTGCTGGCGTGGCTGATGTCGAGCACGCGCAGGCCGCTCCGGTAGTTGGATTGATAAGCGTAGCGACCGAGGATGTACAGATTGTGATCAATTGCGCTCGTCGTGCCTTCGTGGACGCCTGTGAAGGAGGGCGCGTCCAGATCGGAGACGTTGAAGATGTGCGTGCGCGTCTTGGTGTGCAGTTTTTGCTCGTCGAGTTCGTCGTCCACCAGAAACATGGATTGGTCGTCGGTCAACCAACCCTGATGCGTGTAGCCGGTGCCGGGATAGGTCGTGCGCGACAACTGGCGCGGGGCGTTCTTATCCGTGACATCAACGATGGTCAGGGTGTCTTCGTTGGAGTTGAAGCAAATCTCGCGGTTGCGGTAGTCCGCGTCCGCGCCGCGATAAATGACGCATTGCGCGTCGTGCGTGTAGCCGTCGGCGTCGAAGCATCCGGCGAAAGTCGGGCGGGCGGGGTTGCTCACGTTGATGATGTGCAGGCCGCGCGCGCACTTATTGGCGGCGGCGTCCGTGTAAGCGGTCACGCCGTTGGCGTAAGCGAAGCCCGTCTCTTCGTTGAGCGCAATCGTGTGCGCGCGGCTGAAACCGTTGTAGTGCGCTGTCTCGGAAAACGTGGCGGGCGGCGCGGCGACGTTGCGCAACTGTGTGAGGTCGAAAACCTGCATGCCGTGATTCGCCGCTTCGCTCACGATGAAGGCATGATTGCCATAGACCTTAATCGCGCGCCACAGAGAATCAACGCTGTGCGTGGGCAGCTTGCCTAAGTAGACCGGACGCTCCGCGTCTGTGATGTCAACGAAGGCAGTTCCGTTTGACATACCCATGAGCGCGTACTCTTTGTTCGTGAGCGGATCAGTCCAGCCCCAGACATCGTTGCCCGTGCCGCCGCCCATGCTGGCGAGCGGGAGGAACGAGGCGAGGTCAACATTCTGACAGGGGAACGCGCCCGCCATTCCGTTCACGCACGGCATCGCGCTCATCGCAGACATCGGCTTGCCGTCCACCTGCCCGTTGCCGCCATCGCCGCCGTGTCCCTGTTCTTCATCATGGTACGCCGCACCCGAAGGCGGCAGCGTCACGAGCAAAACGAGCGCGCACGAAAACAGCAACGCGAAAATTAACGCAGATAACTTTTTACTTCTCATCTTTTTACTTCTTGTTTAAGACACAAACTTATTTCATCAACGCCCGCGTGGTGTTTGCGGGAGACAACTATTTGGAGACACTACTTGAAGGCTCTCAGCAAATTTCGCGGCAATAATTTGCGGCGTTATTTCTCTGCGGGCGGAAGCGGGTGCGTCGTGTCGAGGACGATCTTCCAGCGGCCTCTTGCGCCGTCGCGCTTCCAGACGCGCACATAATATCCTTTCTCCGTCGCCGTTGTCGCGTCGCGCGTCGCTTCGTCTTCGCGCAACTCGTAGCGTCCGTAGGTGTAGCCGAGATCGTTCGACTGCGCTACCTCCGCCTTCAAAGGCTCGCCCGACAGCATAAACTTTTTCTGCGCGAGAAAGGAACGGATCGCATCTCGCTTCGTGAGCGGGAAGATGCCGTCTCGATGCAGGCGCGCTTCCTCGCCGAGATGCGCCTGAAAGGCTTTCAGCGCGCCGTGCGAGTTGGCCGCGCGGATAAACTCTCGATCCGCGTCCAACAACGCCACGCGCTCGCTTTCGAGGTTGACATTATTGACTGCCGCGCTCGCCTTCTTTGCAGAAGGCCGCACGGATTGAAAGCGGAGCGCGCGCTCCCCGGCGTCGGGCGCGGGCGTCTCGATGCCGACATCAATCGCCACTTTCCACGCGCCGTCCGGCTGTCGCTTCCAGATTGAAAAATAGTAGCCGTGGCGGGTCGGCCTGTGTTCGGGACTTTCATCAATCAAACGGTAAGGGCCGGTCGTGTAACCGAGGTCGCCCGCGCTTGAAACGTCTGCGAAGATCGGCTCCCAGTTGAGCGTGACGGGCGGGCGCGTCGGCGGCGCGGGGCGTTTAAGAAAAGCTTCTCTGGTCTTCGTCGGGTGCGGCTGGAAGTTGATGCCATCTTCTGCGAAGAAGGCGAGGAACGATTCGCGCACGCCCCGCTCGACGCTCGTTCTGGCGAAAGCCCTCTCGGCCTCCACCAGCGAGACGAGCGCGGGCGAATAGCCGCCCGTCTGCCCGCAGACGACGAGTGCGAACCCAAGCATCAGCGAGAGGGAGACGGCGACCAAACGTGTCATGCGAACAACTTCCTTGCTTGAGTTTAGATTCCGGCGAGACTACGGCGCGCGCACAGGCGTTCAGGATACAAAATGAAGATGCCGATTGTGGCGGGGGAGATGCATCACTACAGCAATGTGCAATTGCACGACACTGATGATTTCTCTGCGCCCCCTCTGTGTCCTCTGTGCCTCTGTGGTGAAGGCTTATGATTCTCATTCACCGCAGAGAAGTCGCAGAGGGGGCGCAGAGAGTTCCTATCTATTTGCAATCGCCTTACGCGTGGGCAGGTTGCAGGCGCGCTTCGGCGAGTTCGTCCGCAGCTTTGGAGGTGGGGACGCCTTCAAGTTCGGCGCGTTGGAAAATCTCCAGCAGCGTGTCATAGATCGCTTCAACTTTTGCACGCGAATGTGATTGCTCCCAATCCAGCAATTCGATGCAGCCGTTGATCACTCCCCCGGCGTTGGCGGCGTAGTCGGGCGCGTAGAGGATGCCGCGCGCCTGTAGAGCTTCGCCGTGCCGCGCGTCGAGCAGTTGGTTGTTCGCCGCGCCCGCCACGATCTCCACCCTGAGTTGCGGGATGGTCTCATCGTTGAGGATGCCGCCGAGCGCGCAGGGCGCAAAGATGTCTGCCTCGACCGCGTAAATCTCCTCCGGCGCGACACGCTCCGCCTCGCATTCGCTCGCCACGCGCTCGACGCGTTCGGCGTCCATATCGGTCACGATTAACTTCGCCCCGGCCTCTCGTAGTTCTTTCGCCAGATAGTAGCCGACGTGGCCGCAGCCTTGTAAGGCGACGCGGCGACCCGCGAGTTCGTCCGTTCCCCAACGGTGCCGCGCGGCGGCCTGCATCGCGCGAAAGACTCCGTGCGCCGTGACGGGCGAAGGGTCGCCGGAACGATTGGCGAGACCGACGACGTGCCGTGTCTCGCGCAGCACAAACTCCATATCCGCCGTCGTCGTCCCCACATCTTCCGCCGTCAAATAACCTCCGCCGCGCGATTCGATGAAGCGGCCATGCGCGCGGAAAAGCTCTTCGCGCCCCGCCGTCTGCCGGTTGTCGCCAATGATGATGGATTTGCCGCCGCCCAAAGGAAGACCCGCGAGCGCGTTCTTGTAGGTCATGCCGCGCGAGAGGCGGAGCACGTCCGTCAGCGCGTCCGCTTCGCTCGCGTAGTTCCAGAAACGCGTGCCGCCGACAGCGGGGCCGAGTTGCGTGTTGTGAATCGCGATGATGCCGCGATAGCCGCTCGCCTCTTCGCGGCCAAACAGGACGCGCTCGTGTTCCGTCGCGCCGTTGTAATTGATGATCTCCATATTGCCGTCTGCGAAGCCGTTCGGGTTCGCCTCATCTTATGATTCGACGTTCAAAGACCAAATAGCCAATTTACGATTGGCACTTCCCGGTTGGAGTGACGAACTTAACCACCAAGACACGAATGCACAAAATTAATTCCGCAAGTTTTCTTCGTGCCTTTCTGGCTTCGTGGTGAGTTTTCTTGGGCACGCTTAAGTCCGCAGCGTGTTCCAGACGAAGACGAAGGCCGGTTCGCTCCGGTCAACGAGGAAAGACCAGCCGTGCGCGCCGGGCGCGAGCGTGTATTCGTGCGCGACCCCGGCGGCTTTGAGCGTCTCGGAGAGTTTTAAGTTTCCCTTCTCGAAGCCGTAGCGGTCGCTCTCGCCGATGTCGAAATAAATTTTCAGACGCTTCAACGCCGTGGCGTTCGCGCGTGCAAGATAGAGCGGGTTGTTGGCCTGAAAGAAGGCCGCGTCGGGCGGGGAGCCGAAGAGTTTCGTGGCGAGATCGTAGCGATACTTGCCGCCGCGATCTTCCGGCGACTTCGGCGGCTGCGGCAGTTCGTCGAAGAGCGCGGCGCTGTGCGCGGCGACGCCCGCGAAGAGTTCGGGGTGCTTGAAGGCGATGAGGAGCGCGCCGTAGCCGCCCATCGAGATGCCTTCGATGAGACGCGAGCGCGGCGAGGCAATCGTGCGATAAGTTTTATCCACGAACGGGAGAAAATCTTTGACGATGGCGTCTTCGTAGCGCGTGCCGTCCTGCGCGTTGAGGTAGAAACTGTTCGCGCCGTAAGGAATCGCGACGATGAATTCGCCGACCTTCGAGGCCGCGCGCAGGGCTTCGAGTTTCGTCTCGATGCAATGGCTCTCCCAGTCGCGCTCGTCGTTGTTCAAGCCGTGCAGGAAGATGACGAGCGGGTAACGCTGCGAACTCTTTTTGTCATACGAAGGCGGAAGCGACACGGCGTAGCGCACGTTGCGACCGAGACTCGCCGACGGAAACTCCGCATACTCGACGCGTCCGGCAAACGCGCTCGCGCCCGCAGCACTCTTCTCGGCTGTCGCACCCGCCGTCGTCGTCGCGCCCTGCTGCGGCGTGGGCGTCGCGCGCGGAACTTGCGCCGCACACGCACAGCACAACAGGAGCAGCGCGCACGTCGCAAGGAACAACGAACGGCACGCGCCGTCGTGTCGCGAACAGGGCGAGGACACAGCCTCGCCGGATTTTGCCCGTTGATAATTCATATTTCTTAACCTTTTGTTCGACGCCGGAGACCGCTTCAGCCGTCAGCTTTTTTCGGGGGCTGTGTGGGGAAATGGTTGAGGCCGAGCCGTGCCGCCGTGCGGTCGCTGAGGTCAATCATGGCGGCGGCGTTGATGGCTGCGGCGATGCAGATCGTCTCGCTGATCTCTTCCTTCGTCGCGCCGAGCGAGAGAGCCTTTTTCATGTGCCCGTCAATGCACCCGTCGCACTTCGCCACGAGCGAGGCGGCAATCGAAATCAACTCCTGCACTTTCGGGTCGAGGATGCGCCGCTCCGGCGTGTAGTAGAGTTCCTTGTAGTACGCGCCGTAAACCTTCTTCATGCGCGGTTCGAGCATCGAGTAGGAATTCGAGGACGCTTCATCCTGCGCCACGGGGATCAAACGCGCGCCGTCGAGCGAGACGCCTTCGACCTTCGCCGCCCTGTCGTTGATCTCGGCGGACTGCGACGCGCCCGAAGACGACAGGCCGCCGTCATTTTCAACGGGCGTCTCTGCTGCGCTCGTCGTCGCGCCCTCCGCCATCGTCGTGGCGGAGGCGACGCCGCTGCTCGTGTTCGCCTCCGCCGGATTCTTTTCACTCATGTTAGTTCTCCTGTCGGTCGGCAACTCGCGCGAGAAATTTACTGGAGCGTGAGTTTCTCGGTGAGCGTGCGGTCGCCGTAGTTGATCTTGATCGAGACCGTCTTGCCTTCCGCGCCCGTCCAGATGTGCAACTCTTCAACCATCGGCGCGCCCTCCGCAAAAGCGATCTCTTTTTCCGCGACGACCGAAGCATCCTTCGGCGTCTCGACGAAGACGTTGCCGGGGACGAGGAACGTGCCGTTCGCTTCGGCCGGTTTGAATGACGCGAGCGAGAGTTTCATGCCCGCCTTCGTCTCGGGATTCTTCGGCGTGATGATCATGGCGTAGTCGCCGGGGGCGAGCGTCTTGCCTTGAAACTTGGCGGGGGCGGCGAGCCGCAGGTGCGCGATAGGCCATGTGCGCTTCGCGTAATACTGGCCGTTGCGCGGATCGACGCCGGTTTCGATGTAGCCGAAAGTGGCCTTGCCCCACGGCAGATCGAGATAGCGCACCTCGACGGCGTTCTTCGTCTGGCCGACATCCACGCTCGCCGTCTGGATCGTCGTCAATTTGCGCTTGTCAACTTTCTGCTCCTGCCCCATCTGCCCCATCGTGTCCTGTGCAAAGGCGTTGCCGCCCGCACCGAGCAGCAGCGCGAACGCGAACGCCGTGAACAACGAACGCGTGGAGATATTTTTGAGATTCTTCATTTTTTTGGATTTCCTTTTCATCTGCAAATTTG
>DASYMM010000555.1:0-2248 GCA_036009085.1 Pyrinomonadaceae bacterium
CCCGAAGATGCTCTCGACGGCGTGCTCCCACTGCGGCGCAACTTGCAGCATGTCCGCCAACGTGCCGATGGTGTGAAAATCTTTCGCCGGGTCGGACTCGGCTTCGTCCGCGTGCTCGGCGGAAAAAATTCTCTGCACGGCCTGCGAATAGAGCGCGCGCTTCTCGTCTAATTCGGCCAGCGTGTCGAGACGATTGCGCACGCGCGCCGCCTCTTCGCGCATCCGCGCGTATTCCGTGAGCGTCGCGGAAACCAGACTCCGCGCGGCATTCACGCCTTCCGACGCCGCGCCGCGTTCGACGTTCAACACGTCGAGCCGCGCACGCGCATCCTTGATCTCGGCTTCGAGCGCGCCTGACTGCGACGTGAACTCGGCGTGCGCCGCGCGCGCGCGTTCGCCTTCGCGCTCAAGCCCTTCGGCCTGCAAGGCGAGGCGTTCGAGCGTCGCGTCCAACTGCCGGTTGATCTCCGAGAGGCGTTCCGCCACCGCCGTGTGCGTGAGCAACTCGGCGCGCGCCGCCTCGATGCGCGTCTCGGCCTCCTGCACTTCCGCCACGCGCCGCGCATAAACCGCTTCGGCCTCCTGCAACGCCTGCGCGGTCGTCTCCGCCTCCACGCGCAACTGTGCATCGCCCGCGCGCAGAGTCTCGCGCTCGCGTTCGACCGTCGCCAGACGCTCGCGCACCATCTCCATCTGTCCCGTGATGTCCGAGACGCGACGCTCCAAAGCGTCTGCTTGCTCGTGCTGATAAGCGCGTTCGCGCTCGCGCCGGTCGCGCTGCAAGGCCGCGTCCGCCACGGACGCACGCGCCGCCGCCAGTTCTTCTTCACACTCGCGCGCTTCGGCGGTCGCCCGTCGCGCTTCCTCTTCATGCCCTTCGAGTTGCGACGCGAGCGTCGTCACTTCTTCGGCAGAGGCGGCGAGATGCGTGCGCAGTTCTTCGAGCGCAGCGGTCAGCGCACGCTCGTCCGCCGCATAGACGTGACGCAAAAGCTCGCGCAACTCTTCGCGCAGCGTTCGGTAGCGACGCGCCTTCGCCGCCTGACGGCGCAGACTCCCGACCTGCCTCTCGATCTCCGAAACGATGTCCGAGACGCGACGCAGATTCCCGCGCGCTCCTTCGAGCCGCGCTTCCGCCGCGCGTTGCCGCACGCGAAACTTCGTGATGCCCGCCGCCTCTTCAATCAACGCGCGCCTGTCCATCGGCTTCGCGGAAAGAATCTGCCCGATGCGCCCCTGCTCGATGATCGCGTAGTGCGCGCCCGCCAGTCCCGTGCCGGAAAACAAATCTTGAATGTCGCGCAGGCGACAGGTGCGCCCGTTCAACAGGTATTCGCTCTCGCCGTCGCGATAAAGGCGGCGCGTCACAGTCACCGTCTCACCCGGCGCAAAGCCGAGCGCGAGACGGCGCGGACGCCAGTGACGCTTGTGATGCTGCTGAACTTTCGCCGTCAACGCTTCGGGACTCTGATTGTCGGCGACGACGGCCAAAGCAGTTTCATTCCCTCGCGCGTCTCCATTTCCGTCAGCCGCGCTCTCATCAATTGTCTGGCCCGAAATCGTCATCAACTCCGGCGGCGCAGCGGCGATCACAGCCGCAGACGCGTCCGCGACGACAGCCTCGCTCGTCGTCGCTGCGACTTCCGGCAAAAGTTTCTCTTCCACGAGTTCGCTGCGCTCGTCAATTTCTTCGAGCGTGGTATCTATGTCGTTGATGTCAGGCTCTTCGTCCGTCGTTTCGTCGCGCACGAGATGGAGGACGACTTCGGCCATGCCGCTCGGCTGCCGGTTGCGCGAGCCTTGAAAGATGACATCTTTCATCTCCGCGCCGCGCAGGTGCTTGACGCGCTGCTCGCCCAAAACCCACGCGATGGCGTCGGCCACGTTCGACTTGCCGCAGCCGTTCGGCCCGACGACGCCCGTGATGCCTTCGCCCGTGAAGACGAGGTCGGTGTAATCGGCGAATGATTTAAAGCCGGTTATTTCTAATCTTTGTAATCTGAACATGCGTGCAACTTTCGTCTGCGAGAGACGCGAACAGCGGACAAGGATTTTCTCTAAAAGCACAGCCGCTAGGCGCGGCGCGGGAGAGGCACACTATATGTTGGAGACGGGCGCGTGTCAACCACACTCTTAGGTGAAACGACCTTATTGATGAAATAAGACGATTTAGATTTCCCGCGCGCCGCGCCCGCCGGACAAAAAAACGGGCCGCCGAAGTCTGAAATAAACTTCGGCGGCGCGTTTT
>DASYMM010000556.1:0-7305 GCA_036009085.1 Pyrinomonadaceae bacterium
GCCGCCGCCGAGCGCGCCGATGGCCGCGCCCTTCTTGCCGCCGATGAGTCCGCCGACCAACGCGCCGCCGCCCGCGCCCATCGCCACCGTCAACTTATCGCGGTGCTTCTGCCAGAAGGAACGCTTCTGCGGCGTGTAGTCGTAATAAGCCTGACGCGACGCACGCGTGTTGCGCGCGACTCGCGTGCTGCGTACCGGAGCGTTGCGATAGACGACGCGTTCGGTCGTGCGGGTCGAGTTCGTCAAATTGCTCGTGGTCAGGTTTTTCTCGTTACGCGCTGCCGCGAAGCCTTCCGTGAACCCGGCGCGATAGCATTCCTCTTCGCTTGTGGTCGTGTTGTCGGCGACGTTCAGCAACGCGGGCGTTTCATTATTGTTCGCCGGAAGCGTCTCGTTATAACGCAACGACGCGGCCTGCGAGGTCGCATCGTTCGAGGCCGGTAAGAGGTTCGACGAGGCCACCGTGTTGAGTTCGTTCGTCTTCGGGCGCATCACAAACGCGCCGACAGTGCCGCCCAAAAGCGCGGCCACAAGTGCGACTGGTAAAATCTTATTCTGTAAGTTCATTGGTCAGCTTCTCCTTCAAATTCGCCAGTTAGTTCGGGTGAGATTTATGTAACCCGCTCGACAATGGAGCAAGCCACGTTCCGCAAGTTGTGCCGGAGGGAGAGCCGACGGCAGTTTAACCGCAACCGCCCGTTTTTTCAGAGATTAAAAAGCTAAATCGTCCCGTCGCAACGAAAATACAATATAGACGCTCGAAGTGGGGCGCGGGAACGCCTGACAAAGCGTAAGGGGAAATCCCGTCCATGCACGATATGGTATTGGCCGCGACACGATATGCTCAACGCGCGCGTTTTCTTTAGACATCGAGCCAGTTGGACGCGCGCGGCGGGCGCAAGCTATAATCCCGCTTCAATTCCACGTCCTAAAATTCTGGAGGTTCGCCGCTATCGTGTCCACAGCCCCGTCCGTTCATCGTCTCGCCGCGCGTCTGGAAGCGGTCGGGTTTTCCGACATCGTCAAGATTCGCAACCGCATCATGGAACTGCGCGCAGGGGGCGCAACCGTCTATCAATTTGAGGGCGGCGAACCTTTCCTGAACACGCCCGAACACGTCAAAGAAGCGATGACGCGCGCCCTCGCCGAAAATCGCACGCGCTACGCGCCCTCCTCCGGCGTGCAGGAACTACGCGAAGCCATCGCCGAAAAATTGCGTACGCGGAACGGCATGCCGGTCGAAGCGTCGGACGTGATCGTGCAGAACGGCGGCATGCAGGGTCTCTTCGGCGCGTTCCAGTCGGTCGTCAATCCCGGCGAAGAGGTGCTGCTCTTCTCTCCTTACTGGACGCCGGTTAAAGATTTGATCGCGGGTTGCGAAGCGCGCGCCGTGCTGGTCTCGACGGAGGAAGCGCGCCGCGAAGGTTTCGCCGCGACGCTCGCGCGCCACACGACGCAGAAGACGCGCGCCATCTATTACAACACGCCGCAAAACCCGACGGGCGTGGTCTTCTCACGCGTGGAGGCCGAGGCGGTCGCAGCCTTCGCACGCGAACGCGACCTCATCGTCGTCGCCGACGAGGCTTACGAAGATTTGATCTATGAAGGCGAACACGTCTCCATCGCCTCGCTCGAAGGGATGTGGGAACGCACGCTCACGGTCTACACGCTCTCGAAGTCTTACTCGATGACGGGCTGGCGCATCGGCTACGTGGCGGCTGCCGAACCGTGGATGACCGGACTACGCAAGACCACGCTCTATTCGACCAACGGCATCTCCACGCCGACCCAGTGGGCTGCGCTCGCCGCCATGAACACCGCGCCCGACTTTTTCGCGGAGACGCTCGCACAGTATCGCGAACGTCGCGATCTGATGATCGCGGGGTTGAACGAACTCGGCCTCACCTGCGCGCCGCCCGCCGGGGCGTTCTACGCCTTCGCGGACGTGACGCGCATTCACGCCGACAGTCGCGCCGCCGCCGAAATCCTGCTCGACCGGGCGCAAGTCGCTACCGTCCCCGGCGTCGTCTTCGGCGAACACGGCGAAGGCCACCTGCGTTTCTCCTTCTCCACCCCGCTCGACACCATCCACGCCGGACTCGATTCGATGCGCCGGAAGCTGTGAGAGCCGGGATGAGGAATGAGGGATGAAGGATGAAGTAAAGCGGAAAGCTCGTCCGGTCGTCCCAACTCGCTCATCCAGCGTCGCCCCGCCTTCAACAGTCAGACAACTTCAAGACAGCGAGTTTGACTTCATTTCGCGCATCAAGCGACGCGCGGAAGCGGCGCGTGCGCGCAAGGCGGACGGACTCGTCCAAGGCATCGGCGATGATGCCGCCGTGCTCATTGGACGTGGTGGGGGACGCGGTGGCGGACGCAGCGGGGGACGCAGCGGGCGCGACTCCGTCGTCACCGCCGACCTACTCGTCGAAGACGTAGATTTTCGACGCACCGCGCGCCCGCACGACATCGGCTACAAAGCTCTCGCCGTCTCGCTCTCGGACATCGCCGCGATGGGCGCGCGCCCGCGCTGGACGCTCCTCTCGCTCGGTCTTCCTCAAGACATCTGGGATTCCCCGTTTGCCCAAAATATTTACGAAGGCTTTCTCGCGGCGGCGCGCGAGTTTGACGTGACGCTCATCGGCGGCGACGTGTCGCGCACGCCCGAACGCATCGTGATTGATTCAATCGTCATCGGCGAGACGCGGCGCGGACGTGCCGTGTTGCGTTCGGGCGCGCGGGCGGGCGATCAAATTTTCGTCACCGGCACGCTCGGCGCGGCCGCAGGCGGCTTGCGTTTGCTGGAACACGCAAACGGCCTGCGAACGCGCGCCGCACGCACGCGTCTCCTCTCCGGCCTCGCAGGACTCGCGCGGCGGCAGGCGCATCCCACGCCTCGCGTCGCCTGCGGCGCGCTCCTCGGCGAGCGGCGTCTGGCCTCCGCGATGATCGATCTCAGCGACGGCCTCTCCTCCGACCTCGCGCATCTCTGCGAACGAAGCGGCGTCGGCGCGCTCGTCGAAGCATCAAGCCTCCCCGTCGCCCCGCTGCTCAAACAGTCCGACGCGGCGGGTTCCAACTCGTTCACGCGCGCCTTGCAAGCCGACGCGCTCGACCTCGCGCTGCACGGCGGCGAAGATTTCGAGTTGCTGTTCACCACGCGCCCACGCATCGCGGCGCGCCTGCCGAAGCGACTCGGCGGCGTGCCGCTCACGCGCATCGGCGAAGTGAGAGCGGCCAGCGAAGGCATCAAACTCGTGCGCGACGGGCGCGCGGGAATTCTACGACCGTCAGGCTTCGACCACTTCAAACAGGCTCGCTGATTCTTTGATGTTGTTCGGACGAGACTAAAACCTTCACCGCAGAGACGCAGAGATCGCGCAGAGCACCGCCGAGAGTTAAATGGTTTTCCTCTGCGTCAACCCTGCGGCTTGGCTCCGCGTCTCTGCGGTGAGTGCCTTTTGCCTCACAAATCCCTCAACCGGAAACTAAAATTTGACTAGCCGCTGTGACTTGCCTAGACTCTCTTTGAAGGACGATTATTTCAAACCAGCGGCGCAGTCGTCCCCTCCAGCTCTCGTTCAGCAAAGGAAGTGAAGTTATGCCAAGCACATTGCTCCGACTCGCAGTTGCCCTCCTCGCTTTCGGCCTCGGCGTCACCGCGACCACGCTCTGGATCGCTTATCGCACGCCGGACGTGCAGAGACTCGAACACGGCACGCGCCACGTGCCACCGCTCCCGCCCCTTCCGACTATTGAAGAACTGCCGCCACCGCCGCCGCCCGCGCCGCGCCTTCCCGTCAACGGCGGCGTCCTCAACGTCCAAGCGATCAGCAAACCGCAGCCTGCTTATCCGGCCATCGCTGCCACGGCGCGCGCAGAGGGCACGGTCAACGTGCAAATCATGATTGACGAAGACGGCGAGGTGATTTCCGCGAAGGCTGTCAGCGGACACCCGCTGCTGCAACAGGCGGCGGTCGCGGCGGCGTATCGTGCGCGCTTCTTGCCGACGCTGCTCTACGGCCAGCCCGTCAAAGTTTCCGGCACGATCAGTTACGACTTCGTGCTTCCATAAAGCACGGATACGTGAAAACAGCCCGCGCGCCGTTCAAATTAGCGACGCGCCGGGCAGCGGTCGTCTCCGTCGCGTCCGAAATAAGATGTTGAAATTTCAAAACACGCTCACAGGTCAACTCGAAGAATTTCGCCCCATGCGCGAGGGCGAGGTGAGCATGTATAACTGCGGCCCCACCGTCTGGGACTTCGCGCACATCGGCAACTTCCGCACGAGCATCTTCGTGGACATCCTGCGCCGCTACCTGCTCTTCAAAGGCTACAAGGTCATGCACGTCACAAACATTACAGACGTGGACGACCGCATCATCCAGATGGCCGGGCAGAAGAACTTGACGCTCGACGAATACACCGCGCCCTACCTCGCGGCCTTCTGGGAAGACTTCGACGCGCTCGGCTGCCAGCGACCCGAAATCGCCCCGCGCGCCACACACCACATCCCGGAGATGGAAGAGATCGTCAAACGTCTCCTTGAGCGCGGCTGCGCCTACGAAACCGAAGACTCTTACTATTTCCGCATCACCTCCTTTCCCGAATACGGCAAGCTCTCGAAGATCAACTTCGCGGGCAACATCGCGGGCGCGAGCGAACGCGTGGACACGGACAAGTACGAGAAAGAGGACGCGCGCGATTTCGTCCTCTGGAAGGCGCAGAAAACTGCCGACGAACCCGCGTGGCAAACCGCGCTCGGCAGCGGTCGTCCCGGCTGGCACATCGAGTGCTCGGCGATGTCCATGAAGTATCTCGGCGAGACGTTCGACATCCACTGCGGCGGCGTTGACCTCATCTTCCCGCATCACGAAAACGAGATCGCGCAAAGCGAGGGCGCGACCGGCAAGCCCTTCGTCAACTACTGGCTGCACGGCGAGCACTTGAAGATCAACGGCGAGTCAATGTCGAAATCGAAGGGCAACTATTACACCTTCCGCGATCTCACGCGGCAAGGCTTCACGCCCGCGGCCATTCGCTACGCGCTCTTCTCCGCGCCCTATCGCAAGCAGATCAACTTCACGCTCGACGGCCTGCGCGGCCACGAGAAGACGGTCGCGAGCCTACAGGATTTCCGCGCGCGTCTGGAAGAAGCGCGCACCGAAGCGGGCAGCAACCCGGAGATGCGCGCCGCCGCCGCACGCGCGCTCGAAGAGTTCACGGGCGGGCTTGACGACGATCTCAACACGTCGGTCGCGCTCGCCGCCGTCCACAATCTCTCGCGCGAAGTGAACACCGCGCTCGACAACCACGCCCTGCGCGCAGACGACCAGCGCGACCTGCTCGCGCTCATCGCGCGCTTCGATTCCGTGCTCAACATCTTCGGCCACACCGAGCGCGAAATGCTCGACGCCGAAATTCAAGCCCTCATCGAAGAACGCCAGCAGGCGCGACACCGGCGCGACTTCGCACGCGGCGACGAAATCCGCGACGAACTCGCCGCACGCGGCATCATCCTCGAAGACACGCGCGACGGCGTGCGCTGGAAACGTCGCTAAGGCGCATTCAGAGTTGTCGCCGGCAGACTTAATCCATGCGGGAACAATACCGGCAAGACGGCGTCTAAGCTCAAGAAAGTTAAAGCTCAAGACAAATTGCGGATGGTGAATAATGAAAGTGCGAAGTTTCTCCCATTTATGCTGGCCGAGAATTGTAATTCTAGGCGTTACTGTCGTTTACTTTCTGGGCGTCGGCGGAAGTTGGATAAACTCGCCTCATTACGGGCTTCATAAAGAGATGTACTTTTCCATGATGTTGCTCATTGCCGCATCGTGTCTGGTGTGGAACAAAACGTGGAGTAATTTGCTGGCAGCAATTTTATGCGGGCAACTTCCGGCAGCGATCTCTTACGACTTTTGGATGTTCGCGAAGAACCTTGAAGTTTCAATCTTCAGTTCATCTCACATCCGCATGATGTTGTGGGACATAGCTGGCATGGAGTGGCAACCGTTGTTGTGGTGTGTCCTGTCGTTCAGTATGTTGTCGCTCTCCGTCACCTCAATCAACCGTGCGGCGGAGCGGCGGGCGCTTCCGTAAGTTGCTCGCCGATGCTTGCTTTCGCCCCCGTGGTTGTGGGATAAAGCAGGCAAGTTTAGTTATGTTCAATTCACCTTTTCCCCATTCCCGACCGCTCGACCAACGCGCGAACATTTTCGCCGGCTAGCCTCGCACACTTTTCCTTCAACGCGCCCTCGCACGTCTCAACTCTCTTATTTCAAATTTGAGATTTGCCATCACGCACAGTTTTTCGTTTCACCGAAGGAGAAAATATCATGTCAACCATCGCCCCGCCGCAGAGGCCGGAGATCAAAACTCCACTGCCCGGCCCGAATGGTCAGGCCATTGTCGAGGCCGACGCGCAGTACGTCACGCCTTCCTACCCGCGCCCGTCTTTCAAGCTCGTCGCCGAACGCGGCGAAGGCGTCTGGGTCACGGACGTTGACGGCAACGTCTTTCTCGATTGCAACGCCGGAGTCGCCGTCTGCTCCACGGGTCATTGCCACCCGGAGGTCGTCAAAGCGATTCAGGATCAGACCGCCAAGCTCATACACATGTGCGGCACCGATTATTACTACACGCAGATGCCCGACCTCGCGCGCAAGCTCGACGAGATCGTGCCCGTGCCTTCGCCCACCCGCACGCACTTCGCCAACAGCGGCACGGAAGCCGTCGAGACCGCGCTCAAACTCGCGATGCACGCCACCGGGCGACAGAAGTTCATCGCCTTCTTCAACAGCTTCCACGGGCGCACGCTTGGGAGCCTATCGCTCACCTCTTCAAGGATCGCGCAGCGCATAGGCTTCCGCCGCAGCGTCCTCGACGTGACGCACGTTCCCTACCCGAACGCTTTCCGTCATCCCTTCACGGGCGAGCGGACGGACGAAGCGACGGTGAGCCGCGTGTGTCTGGAATGGATCGAAGAACGTCTGTTTAAGACGACTACGCCGCCGGAAGAGGTGGCCGGGATCATCGTGGAAGTGGTGCAGGGCGAGGGCGGTTACGTGCCCGCGCCGCGCGCCTTCCTCGAAGGCTTGCGCCGCATCTGCGACACGCACGGCATCATGCTCATCGTTGACGAGGTGCAATCCGGCATGGGACGCACTGGCAAAATGTTTGCGAGCGATCATCACGACTTGAAGCCCGACATCATGTGTCTCGCAAAAGGCATCGCGTCGGGTCTGCCGATGGGCGCGTGCGTGGCGCGCGCCGATTTGATGGACTGGAAGCCGGGCGCACACGCCT
>DASYMM010000557.1:0-9132 GCA_036009085.1 Pyrinomonadaceae bacterium
TGGCGAGCGCAAGCGCCAGCACCGTCACCAACGTAAAGCCCGGACTTTTCCAGAGCATACGCAAACCGTAACGCACGTCCTGCCAGAATGTATCCATGTCAAAACCTCTTTCAAAGTGACAAGTGACGAGTGACGAGATAAAGACAGGTTTCAAGTTTCAGGTTTCAAGTTTCAGGTCGGAAGCCTTTTTGTTTTCAACTTGTCACTTGTCACTCGTCACTCGTCACTGTTCTCAGCACTGCTTTATTCGTTTCTGAGTGCGACCATCGGATCGACTTTCATCGCGCGGCGCGTCGGCACGTAGCAGGCGACGAGCGCAACGGCGGTCAGGAGGAGCGACAGGCCGCCGAAGGTGACGGGGTCGGTCGCGCTGATGCCGAACAGCAGGCTCGACAGGAATCGCGTTAGAGCGAAAGACGCGACGAGGCCGAGCGCGATCCCCGTCAGGGTCAGAGCGAGTCCACGTCCGAGAATCAGTGCGAGCACGTCGCGCGCTTTCGCGCCGAGCGCGATGCGGATGCCGAGTTCGTGCGTGCGCTGCGTGACCGAGTAAGACATCACGCCGTAGATACCGATGGCGGCGAGAACGAGCGCGAGCGCGGCGAAGATGCCGAGCAAGAGTGTGCCGAAGCGACTTCGCGCCGTCAGTTCGTCGATCCAACTCTGCATCGTGCGCACGTCGGCGACGGGCTGGTCTTTGTCGATCATTTGAATCTCACGCCGGGCGGCGGCGGCCAGGTTCAGCGGGTCGCCGTTCGTGCGCATAACGAAGGTCATCTCCGAATAGGCGAGGTGCGGGTGCGCCACATAGACCATCGGATACGCAACGCCTTCCAGCGACTTATACTTCGCATCAGCCACCACCCCGATGATCTGCCTCGGTTCGGGGTTGTCCTCCATCTCTACCCTGAGATACTTGCCGAGCGGGTTCTCGCCGGGGAAAAACTGGCGCGCTAACGCTTCGTTGATCACGAAGACGCGGCGATCCTCCTTCGCCTCCTGTTCGTTGAAGGTGCGCCCGCTGACGAGCGGAATCCCTATCGTCTGAAAATAGTATTCGTCCGTGGCACGGACATCGGTTGAGAATTCCTGTCCCGGCGGCGGCGCGGGTTGGCCTTCGATGAAGAAAGAAGTGCGCGCGCCGAGGTTGCCGCCGAAAGGCAGCGCGCTGACGGCTCCCACCGAACGCACGTCGGGTAAAGACCTGAGCCGCTCAAGCGCCTGCCGGAAGAAGCCGACGATCTGCGGGTCTTTCGGATACTTCGACCCGGGAACCGTGACGCGCAGGGTGAGCAAATTCTGCGTCTGGAAGCCGGGGTCAACCGCCTGCAAACGGAGGAAACTCTTGATCATCAAAGTCGAACCGATCAACAGCACGAGCGCGAGCGCGACCTGCGCGACGACGAAGACGCTGCTCAGGCGTTTGCTGCGACGGCTGCTCATGTTGCTCTTGCCCGTTTCTTTAAGTGTTTCGTTCAGGTTCAAACGCGTCGCTTCCAGCGCGGGCGCGAGGCCGAACACGATGCCGGTCAACAGTGAGACCGCAAAGGTGAAGCCGAGCACGGGCAGGCTGGTGCCGATCCGCTCGGTGCCCAACAAGTTCGGCGGGCTTAAAGCGACGAGCGCATCCACGCCCCAGAGCGCGATGAGCAACCCGAGCGCGCCGCCGCCGACCGAGAGCAACACGCTCTCCGTCAACAACTGCCTCACCATGCGCCCGCGCCCCGCGCCGAGCGCGGTGCGAATCGCAAACTCGCTCTGGCGGCTCGCCGCCCGCGCGAGCATCAGATTCGCCACGTTGGCGCACGCGATGAGCAGGACGAACCCGACCGCGCCGAGCAACACGTAGAGCGCGAGTTTGATCTCGCCTGCCAGTTGTTCACGCACGGGCACAACGTGGACGCCCATGTTGGTATTGAATCGCGGATGCTGTTGTTCGAGGCGTGCCGCGATGGCGTCCATCTCGGTTTGCGCCTGTTTGGGCGTGACTCCCGGCTTGAGCCGCCCGGCCACGGTGATGAAGCGTCCTCTCCCCGCGTTAGAGGTGCTCAAGGTCGGCTCGAATTTAGTCGGCGTCCAAATCTCCGCCGCCTTGCCGGTGCGGGAGCCTTCTTTCATGAACCACTTAAAGCCCTCCGGCATCACGCCGAGAACAATTACGCCCTGCCCGTTGAGGCTGATCCGTTTGTTAATGATGTCCGACGCGCCGCCGAAGCGACGCTGCCACAATCCGTGGCTGATGACGACCACGTCGTCGCGCCCCGGCTCGGCCTCGTCCTTCGTATAGACCCGCCCGAGCGCGGCCTCCGTGCCGATCATAGTTAAGAGATTGCCGGTCGTAACCTGTGCCGGAATCTCTTCGGGGTTGCCGTCGCCCGTCAGGTTGAAGGCCACGTCGTAGAACGCGCCCATCTCCTGAAAACTCTTCGCCTGTTCCCGCCAATCTAAAAAGTTGGCCGGGGAGACAACGTTATTTCGCCCGTCGCGTGCGCGATTTTGCTCCCACACGATCATCACCTGCTCGGTGTCGCGATAAGGCAGAGAGCGCAGCAGCACCGCGTTGATGACGGAGAAGATCGCCGTGTTCGCGCCGATACCTAAGGCGAGCGCGGCGAGCGCGACGAGCGTAAACCCCGGACTTTTAACCAATGTTCGGAAACCGTAGCGCACATCCTGCCAGAGGTTTCCCATCACGCCACCTCCGCGTGCGTACCTGCTTTCGGCGCGGCTTCCTCATCCGCTTCTTTGAAGCTGACCATCTCTTCCTTCACCACGCGACCATCGAAGAGATATATGGCGCGGTCGGCGAAAGTCGCGTAGCGCGGGTCGTGCGTGACCATGCAGATGGTCGCGCCGCCGCGATGAAGTTCGCGCAGCAAATCCATCACGGCCTCGCCGTTCTTGGAATCGAGGTTGCCCGTCGGCTCGTCCGCTAGCAGGATCAAGGGTTGACCCGCCACCGCGCGTGCGACGGCGACGCGCTGCTGCTGACCGCCGGAGAGTTGGCTCGGCAAATGTTTCGCGCGGTGCGCCATGCCGACTTTCTCCAGAGCATCCGTCACGCGCGCCTTGCGATCCGCGTTCGACATGCCGCGATAGGTGAGCGGCAGTTCGACGTTTTCATAGACGCTCAGGTCGCCGATCAAATTGAAGCTTTGAAAGATGAACCCGACTTCGCGGTTGCGTATGTGCGCGCGTTCGCCGAGCGAGAGATCGGAGACGAGTTTGCCGTTCAGCCAGTACTTGCCTTCGGTCGGCGAGTCCAAGAGGCCGAGGATGGAGAGCAGCGTTGACTTGCCGCAACCGGAAGGGCCTGTGATTGAGACGTATTCGCCGTTGGCGATGTCGAGATGCGTTCCGGCGAGGGCGTGCGTCTCCACTTCATCCGTGAAGAAAACCTTCTTCACGTCTTGCAGGCGAATCAGGGGTTGTTTGGATGCGCTCATTAGTTTCTCCTAAAACTGTCCGTGGTCAGTAGTCAGTTGTCCGTTGGTTTTTGTCTTTGGTCAGTTGATCAAATTACCCTGTCTTTAGCCGCTCGTTTGGAAAGCCACAGACAACGAACCATTGACTACTGACCACGGACGTTCTTAGTTAAGTCGTATGCGTTGAAAGGCGTCCCATTGCGAGGTGTCAGAGAGAATCACCTGATCGCCTTCCTGTAAGCCTTCAAGAATTTCGATGGTGGAGACGGAACTGCGCCCTAGCTTGACCTGTGTGCGGATGGCAAATTGGCCGCCCGGTTCGAGTTTGAACATGCCGATGGTGCTCTGCGCCTGCCCGAAGGCGGGGCGCGAGACGTAGAGAATGTTATCGAGTCGTTCGAGTTCGATGGTGCCGTCAACGCTCAAATCCGGGCGCGCGCCCTGCGGCAGCGGCGCGTCGAGCGCGATGTCAATTCTGACCGTGCTGTTCTCCGCCGCCGGATCAATGCGGACGACGTGGCCGGGGATGATGCCGTTGCGCGTATCGACGGAAGCTTGCTGGCCGAGCGAGATGTCTTTGGCCTGCGTTTCGGCGACGCGGAGTTCGGCCTTCAAATTTTGCGGTTCGACGACGCGCGCCAGATTCGTCCCCGGCTGCACCTGCTGCCCGACTTCGACCTGCATCTGTTGCAGCACGCCGTTCGTCCCGGCGAGCACACGCAGCGTCGCCACTTGCGTCTGCCGGAGTTGGAGTTGCGCCTTGAGTTGCGCGATGCGCGCAGCTTGCGAGGCGAGTTGCGCTTGCGCGGATTTCGCCGTGCCGTCGAGACGCTTCTTTTCGATGCTGTAACGGTTGGCTAAATCGGCCACGCGGACGCGCGAGAGTTTGAGATTGATGGCGGGAATCAGACCGTCTTTGGCGAGTTCTTCGTCCGTGTCGGATTGGAGTTTCGCCTGCTGGTATTCGGCCTGCACGGTGGCGGCGGCGGCCTGCTGGCTCATGCGCTCGCTCTCAAGCCGCGCCCGGATATTGTTGAGGTCGGCTTCGGCGGCGCGCACCTGATACTCTATGTCAACCGTGCCCTGCTGCAACTGCGGGTTGCTGAGTTCGATCAAGACCGTGCCCGCAGTCACTTCCGTACCCGGTTGGACGAGCACGCGTTCGACGCGCCCTTCCGTGGCCGCCGCGATGACGCGTATGTCCATCGGGACGAGCGTGCCGATGCCGCGCACCTGCCGGAGCATCTGGCCGCGCTTCACCGTGTCGATGAGCGCGGTCGAACGCTCGACCGAAGGCGCGGCGGGCTTCATGCGCGACACGCCGAAAGTGATCGCCGCGATGGCGACGATAGCCACCAGCGCATACAAAGCGACGCGCACGCGCCGCTTGCGCGCCGAAGATTTACCGCGAGGAACATCCATACCCAAAACGTTTTTCCTTCCTTCGTCGCCCGCTTAGGCGAAACTCATGCCAGCCAAGAAACTTCGAGTTCCGCGCCTTTTCGCCGCATTTTCAAGCCCTGCAACCACCGAGCGACATTCGCCTTTCCCACTTTTGGGAAAACACGCTTCACGACCGAACAAAATATTAAGAGCGACCGACAAAACTATTTCCCGTCTTCCTTTGCGCCTCCAGCGAGAAAAGCAGTTCACGCTTGAGGCGAAAAGTCTGAACTTAAGGCGCAAAAGGTTGAGGGGGTGATCGTAGTTCTGAAATAGACTCTGGATCATTAACTCGACGGCTCAACTGCTTCTCTGATTCATCCCTCATCCTTCATCCTTCCTCTTTCACCACCCAACCGTCCGCCAGTTGCACGATGCGATGGCCGTAGGCGGCGTTCTGTTCCGAGTGCGTGACTTGAATGATGGTCGTGCCTTCGTCGTTCAGACGCTTGAAGAGTTCCATGATCTCGCGTCCCTGATTGGAATGAAGATTTCCCGTCGGCTCGTCCGCAAGGATCAACTTCGGGTTCGAGATGACGGCGCGCGCCACGGCCACCAACTGCTGCTGCCCGCCCGACAACTGGTTCGGGTATAAATCCTTCTTCCCGACGATCTGGAAACGGTCGAGCACGTCGCCCACGATGGATTGCCGGTCGGATTTTTTGACATCCTTGTAAGAGAGCGGCATGTCCAGATTTTCATAGACGGTCATGTGATCCAGCAGGTGATAACTCTGGAAGACGAAACCGATGTAATTTTTGTTCAACCCGGCGCGCTCTTTCTTGTTGAGTTGATGCACGGCTTTGTCCCAGAAATAATATTCGCCCGTCCACGCGCTATCGAACATGCCGAGGATGTTCAAAAGCGTCGACTTGCCCGCGCCCGAAGGCCCCATGATCGAGACGAATTCGCCCTCGCGCACGTCCATGTCAACGCGCCGCAGCACGTAGGTTTTATTCACACCCTGCTCGTAAACTTTTTCCACGTTGCGTAAACGAATCATGTGTCACCTAACGTGCGGACAGCCCGCCGCGTTTCTTAAATCTGAAAGTTGGGATGGAGACTTGAAGCAGCACGCCCTTCAAACAATGCCGGTAGATCGAACAATGCTATGGAAGCGGCGTGCCAACAGCCGCGCCGGCCGAAAGACGGGACTTTTCCCGGCTTTTGCGTGAAGAAAACGCACCGCAAACTTTTTTCGTCCCACTTGCGGGACGCGCGTTGCCCGAAAGCGAACAACACGAAACTTGCGGCTTACAGGAGAATGGATCGGGGTTTCAACTTTTCGGAATTTCCGATTGTGAGAGCGGTTTTCGTTTGGCTGCGCTCAAAAGATTCACCGCAGAGGCGCGGAGCGGAACGCAGAGTTAGCGCAGAGAGTTGAATGCTCTTCTCAGCGTTAACCCTGCGGCTTGGCTCCGCGTCTCTGCGGTGAGTCTCAAGTTTTGGTCGCACTCAACTGCAATCCAACCGAGCGCGGGTCGAAGAGCAGAGGGAAGAATTGTCCGCCGATCACTTCGCCGCGCTTGATCGCGGGCACGCCTTCGAGCAGAGGCTCGTCGCTCAAACGATAACGCTCCCAATCTTCCGCATGCTTGGGCATCTCGAAGAGTCCGCCGAGCGGCGCGTGATAATTGGATAAGTCTGCGAGCAAGACGTTCTTCCTTTAAGTTGACGCGAAAGATAAATCGTCAGAAACAGCCATAGCAATCAAAAGCAGGAAAGGCGAAACCACGAAACGACACGAAGATACACTAAAATTGTGTCGTGTCGTTTCGTGTCGTTTCGTGGTTCGCTGCTTTCGCTTTTGAGCGAGGCATTTGGGTTATTCCGTCTCGGTTCGCCGCTCGCCGCCCTCGTCGTCGTCTTTGATCCAGACGGTTTTGATGTTGACGAACTCGCGTATGCCGTGCGCGCCCAGTTCGCGTCCGTAGCCGGAACGTTTGACGCCGCCGAAGGGCATGCGCGGATCGGACGCGACCATCGAGTTGATGAAGACCGCGCCCGCCTCGATCTCGCCGATGAATCGCTCGCGCTCGCCTGCGTCTCGCGTCCACGCGCTCGCGCCGAGTCCGAAGGTCGTGTCGTTCGCCAGGCGGATCGCTTCGTCAATCGAATCCGCGCGAAACAGCAGGGCGACGGGGCCGAAGAATTCTTCCGTGTAAGCCGGAGAATTTTTCGGAATTTCGGCGAGCACCGTCGGCGCGTAGTAGTTCCCCGCGCGCGGCAAGCGTGCGCCCCCTGTGAGCACGCGCGCGCCCAACTCGACCGACTTTCGCACCTGCTCTTCGAGTTCCGCGACGATTGATTCTGTCGCGAGCGGCCCGATGTCGGTCGTCTCGTCCAGCGGATCGCCGACTTTCAGAGCCTTCATCGCGGCGACAAAGCGGCGCGCGAACTCTTCATAAATTTCCGCGTGGACGATGAACCGCTTCGCCGCGATGCACGACTGGCCGTTATTGATCGTGCGGGCTTTGACGGCGGTTGAGACCGCGCTCTCGAAATCCGCGCCCGGCATGACGATGAAAGGATCGCTGCCGCCGAGTTCGAGCACGGTCTTTTTTATTTCGCGCCCGGCGCGGCTCGCCACTTCGCTGCCCGCGTGTTCGCTGCCCGTGAGCGTCGCCGCGCGCACGCGCGGGTCGTCTATCACGCGCGCAACCTTGTCGGAGTTGAGCAGGAGCGTCTGGAAGACGCCTTCCGCAAAGCCCGCGCGCAGGAAAATCTCTTCAATCGCCAGCGCGCATTGCGGCACGTTTGAAGCATGCTTGAGTAGCCCCGTGTTTCCGGCCATGAGCGCGGGCGCGGCGAAACGAAAGACCTGCCAGAAGGGAAAGTTCCAGGGCATGACGGCGAGCACCGCGCCGAGTGGTTCGTAATGAACGAAAGAGCGCGACGCGCTTGTCTCGACAACCTCGTCGGCGAGAAATCGTTCCGCGTGCTCCGCGTAGTAGCGACAGACGAGCGCGCACTTTGCCGCCTCTTCGCGCGCCCCGCGTATGGGCTTTCCCATCTCCTCCGTCATCAAGCGCGCGAGGCGGTCTTTCTCCGTTTCCAGAATGTCCGCCGCGCGTTGCATGCGTTCGGCGCGCTCGGCGAAACTCGTGCGCCTGTGTGCTTGAAAGGCACGCTCGGCGCGCTCAAGTTTTTCTTCTAGCTCGGCTTCGCCCAGCGGCGCGAACTCGCGCAACTTCTCGCCCGTCGCCGGATTCACACTCGCGATTGCCATGTATTGAACTCCTCAACAATTGTGCTCTGCTGGTGCGGTCTATCATAACGCAACTGACCGCGCGCGCCTTCATCATGTATAGTCTGTGGCAAGTTCGACGAGTCGGAGTTTCAACTTGTGGTGGCACAAACGGCATGGGCTTTTCTCTCCTGCAAGGGGTCGTCCTGTTCGCTTCGGCGTTTGTCGCAGGGATGATCAATTCCATCGCGGGCGGCGGCACGCTCCTCACTTTCCCCACGCTCATCTGGCTCGGACTCGACGCCAAAGAAGCCAACGCGACGAGCACCGTCGCGCTCTGGCCGGGACTCGTCGGCGGGCTGTTCGGCTTTCGTCGCGAACTCGAAAAGAGTCGCCCGCTCCTCATCCGGCTCGGCCTCACGAGTCTTGTCGGCGGCGCGTGCGGCGCAGGCTTGCTCATCCGCACGCCTTCGGAAACCTTCGCGCGCCTCGTTCCCTTCCTCATCTTCTTCGCCACGCTGCTCTTCATGGCGCAGGAACCGATCACGCGCTGGCTGCGACTTGAAACGACTGCGGACGACCGGCAGAGAGGCTGGTGGGCGGGCGCGATCCTCTTCCAGTTTTGCGCGGCAATTTACGGCGGCTACTTCGGCGCGGGCAACGGCATCCTCATGCTCTCCGCGCTCGGACTGCTCGGCATCTCCGACATCCACCGCGCCAACGGCCTCAAGAATTTTCTGGGACTAACTTTGAATAGCGTCGCGGTCGTGGCCTTCGCCGTCTCCGGCCTCGTCAGTTGGCCGCAAGCCCTCCTGATGGCGGCGGGCGCGATCATGGGCGGCTACTACGGCGCGGCCATCGCACGCAAACTCGGCAGAACCTTCGTCCGCCGCGCCGTCGTCCTCATCGGCCTCACCATCGGCTGCCTCATGCTCTGGCGCATCTCGCGCTAAGCAACGATGAAAGAGATGTTATTAAGGCGTCGGGTTGAATGAGCCATTAAGGCTCGCCGTTGTTAGATCATTCCTCTCATAGCGGTTCGGCAATGAGCAATCGCCAACACTGATTATTCTCGCC
>DASYMM010000558.1:0-26267 GCA_036009085.1 Pyrinomonadaceae bacterium
GGAACGGACATGATTATCAAAGAGCGCGGCCGGAAATGCAATCGCCGCCTCCTAAAATCTCCAAAAATTCACGCCGCCGTTACTCGCCAGCGGGAAGATTAACAACCCGAGCAGCCTCCTTGACGGTTAAAGCGAACAAGCCGGGAGACGCCATTTTCGCGTGCTAGTTTAACGCTCCCCGGATATAAGGTAAAATGAAAAATCTTGCGCCGATAGTTGAGATATTCTTATAATAACGGACGTGCAGATAGAAACCCTGAAAATCTTTTGCGATCTGGTGGAGACGAAAAGCTTGTCGCGCGCGGCGGAGCGAAACTTCGTCACGCAGTCGGCTGTGAGCCAGCAGGTGCGTGGCTTGGAAGAGCGTTTCAAGCGGCGTCTGCTCGAACGCATGCGCGGCGGGCGCGAGGTGGGGCTGACGGAAGACGGCGAAGTTTTCTATCAGGAGAGCCGCCTGATCGTCGCCGCTTACGCGCATCTGGAAGAGCGCATGCGCACACTGACCGGCACGGTGAGCGGCACCGTGCACGTCGCCACCGTCTATAGCATCGGGCTGCATGAGTTGCCCGCCGTCGTACGCCGCTTCATGGCCGAGCACCCTGAAGCGAAAATCGATCTGGAATACAGCCGCACGACGCGCATCGTCCGCGACGTGCTCGCGGGCACGGTCGAACTCGGCGTGGTCGCTTACCCGGAGAAGAAGCGCGGCCTTACGATCATCCCCTTGGGCGGCGACCGGCTCGTGCTCATCTGCCCGCCCGGACACCCGCTGGCGAAATACAAGAAACTCCGCGCGCGAGATTTAAACGATCAGGACTTCGTGCTCTTCGAGCGCGACATCCCGACGCGGCGCGCGATTGATAAAATTTTACGGGCGCAGAATGTCACCGTCCGGCGCGTCGCAGAGTTTGACAACATAGAGACGATCAAGCGCGCGGTTGAGGTCGGCATCGGGGCGGCCATCGTGCCGAGTCCGAGTGTGATTGACGAGGAGCGAGTCGGGAGCCTGGCCGTCGTCGCGCTCGCCGAACCCGAATGGACGCGCGCCGTCGGCGTCATCTATCGCACAGACCGCACGCTTGGCACGGCGGCGAAAAAGTTCATCGAACTGCTCAAAGAGAAAAGTGAGAGATAGCGTTGAGAGGTAGCGACGAGGAGATAACTTCGATGCCCGCCGCGACGTTGTGCGCGCGCATACGCGAACGCGCGCTCTCGCCCGTCGAGGTGTTGGAAGCGCACCTGCGCCGCGCCGAAGCGTTGAATCCCGCCTTGAACGCGCTCGTCACATTCGCGCCCGACGCGTCGGAGCAAGCGCGTGCGGCGGAACGCGCGTTGATGAGTGGCGACAGTTTGCCGCCGTTACACGGTTTGCCGCTGACGATCAAGGACACCATTGACACGGCCAACCTGCGCACGACGAGCGGTTCGCGCACGCGTGCGGAACGCGTGCCTGCCGCAGACGCTCCGGCGGTGGCTCGTCTGCGCGCGGCGGGCGCAATCATCTTCGCCAAGACTAACGCTTCCGAGTTAGCCCTCGATTACAACGCGGACAACGCGCTGTTCGGGCGCACCAACAACCCGCACGACCTTGGGCGCACGCCCGGCGGTTCGAGCGGAGGTTGTGCCGCCGCCGTGAGCGCGTGTTTGTCGCCCGCAAGTCTGGGCAGCGACCTGGTCGGCTCAATTCGCATCCCCGCGCACTTTTGCGGCGTCGCGGGTTTGTTCCCCACGCCGGGGCGCGTCGCAAGCCCCGGCCACTTTCCGCCGACAGACGGCGCGCTCGCCGAAGGCGCCAGCCTCGGCCCCCTCGCGCGCAGCGTTGACGATCTCGCGCTCCTCTTCGACGCGCTCACGCGCAAGGAGAACGCACACGATTCAGCACACGCAAACGACTTCGGACAGAAAGATTTCAGACAGCGTCTATCTGAAACTCAACTGCGCGGCCTTCGCGTCGCCTGCTACACGGACGACGGCATTGTGCCTGTGACGGATGAAACGAAACACGCGTTTGAGTCTGCCGCGCGCGCGTTGACTGCGGCGGGGCTTGAGACGATTGAAGCCCGCCCGCCTGAGATGTTGCGTGCGACGGAGTTGTGGCTCGCGCTCTTTTCGCGCGCGGTGGGAAAGATCGTGCGCGCAGAGTACGCCGGACGCGAAGAGTGGGGGGGCGCGTCCGTGCGCGCGCTGCTCAAACGCGAAGAGGAAGCAACTGCCGCCGCTGCTGCTGGCGTCGCCATCGCAACGGAAGATCGCTTCGATGCGTGGGCGGAGCGCGAACGCCTGCGCGCGTCTTTGCTCGAACGTATGCGCGAGACGCCTTTGCTGCTCACGCCGGTCGGGGCTGTGGCGGCCTTCGCACACGGCGCGCGTAAAGTTGTCGTCGGCGATAGAGAGTTCAACACGTTTCGCGCTTTCAGCTATGCGCAGGCGTGCAACGTCTATGCTTTGCCAGCCGCGTGTGTTCCCGCCGGGCGCACGCGCGAGGGGCTGCCCATCGGCGTGCAGATCATCGGGCGTCCATTTGAAGAACAACTCGTGCTGGCCGCCGCACGCGTGCTCGAAACTGCGCTCGGCGGCTGGCAAACGCCCAACCCCGCGCTTCCATCCGAAGGCGGTAATCCGCTATAGTGCGCACGCACAAACCACAGGCGACCCGCCGCCATTTGAAAGCGTCTGACATAACCCTGATTCAACTTCGGAGGCACACACAATGGATGTTGTTTTCTTATTCCTCTTCTTTATCATCGCCATCTTCTTGCTCGTCGTCGCCGCGAAGACGATCAAGATCGTGCCGCAGTCAACCGTGCTGCTCATCGAACGGCTCGGCAGTTTCAACCGTCTCGCCAACAACGGTCTGAACATCATCTACCCGTTTATAGACAAGCCGCGCGGCGTCTATTGGACGAACGTGCGCCCCGGACTGACCTCCATTGACCTGCGCGAGCAATACATTGATTTGCCGCCGCAGCCGGTCATCACGCGCGACAACGTCACCATCGCCGTTGACTCGGTCGTCTACTGGCAGATCACCGATCCGGTCAAGGCCGTCTATGAAGTGACCGATCTCGTCGGCGGTCTGGTGCAGTTGACGATCACGGGCATGCGTTCTGTGATGGGCGAGATGGACCTGGATCACACGCTCTCTTCGCGCGATCAGATCAACGCCAAGCTGCGTATCATTCTCGACGAGGCGACGGACAAGTGGGGCGTGAAGGTGACGCGCGTGGACGTGAAGAACATCAACCCGCCGGAGGACGTGCGCCTGACGATGGAAAAACAGATGACTGCGGAACGCAATCGCCGCGCGCTCGTGCTGCAAGCCGAAGGCGACAAGCAGGCCGCCATCACGCGCGCGGAAGGCGAGAAGCAAGCGTCCGTGACGCGTTCGGAAGGCGAGAAGCAATCGGCGATCTTGTCTGCGGAGGGCGCGGCGCAGGCGCGTCTGCGCGCGGCGGAGGCCGAAGCCGAAGCCATTCAGCGCATCGGCGAGGCGATGGGAGAGCACGCCGAGTCGGCGCAGTATCTCATCACGCAACGCTACATAGAGAGCTTCAAAGAGATGGCGCGCGGCAACAACACGAAGGTCATCTTCATGCCGATGGAGACTTCCGCGATGTTGTCGAGCGTCGGCGCGATCAAAGAGATGTTTGCGGAGACTGGCGAACGGAGTCAACGCAAGGACGAACGCAACAATCCGCCGCCGCCTCGCCAGTTGCCTACGTAAGCGCAGAGGCTAGAGGTCAGAGGTCAGAAGCCGGATCATAGCCGGCATGTTCATCAACTTGGAGTTGAAACATGCCGGCTATGATCCGGCTTCTGCTTTGAGTTCGTGCTTTGAGAGCGGGGTGTAGCGCGAGCCGCCCGTGCCGAGTTGGCTCTGCATGACGATCAACTCGTGGACGTCGAAACTCGCAGGCTCGAAGTTTGTCTCGCGATGAAGTTTTGCGAGATGGCGCGCAGGGGCGGCGTTCGGGATGCGTATGCGCGCAAGGGTGATGTGCGGGTGAAAGGCGCGGGCTTCGCGTGGGAAATTCTCGCGCGCGCATTCCTCTTCAAGTCGCTCGTAAAGCGCGGCGAGGTGTTTCGTCTCATCCCGGAAACCCAACCACAGCACGCGCGGATTAGCGTTTGGGGGAAACGCTCCGGCCTCCGCCAGCGTCACCGTAAACCTTTCCACGCTCTCCGCCGCGCGTTTCGCCGCACGCGTCAAAGCTTCGATTCGCACGGGTTCCAACTCGCCGAGAAACTTTAGAGTCAGGTGCAGTTTCTCCGCACGCTCCCAACCGATCTTGTGGGGCGACCCGGCAGTGGACGCCGCTTCGCGCAGGCGCGAGATGTGCGCGGCGGCCTGTGCGCGCACGTCGTCCGGCAAATCCACTGCGCAAAAAATCCGCATGCGTCGCTTTCCTTTGCGTGCTGTAATTTAAGAACTCTTTAAGAAAATTTTAAGAACCGGTAAAGGACTTTCGCGTCGCACCGCGTCTAGCATTGAGCCGTCGGGCAATAGTCCGAATACTCGTCTCTCGAAGCCCGAAAATTTGGATCGTGACTGCCGCCGTTTGAATAAAAAACTTAATGAAAGCGATTAAATAGTTTCATACAACCCACGGTCAGTTATATGAAACTAACTCCCTCGACATGCCGTTTTCCTTAACTTGTCTCACAAGGCCGTCCCGGTCTGGCTTTGAAAGTTTGAAGCGTTGAAGTAAGGGAACGGTCGTTGTCGGCAAACCTGTTGAGGAAGGAGCGAAAAGCCTTCCTTAAAATTCAAAAGATTTCACCCGGAGGAAAATATTCACATGCGTAAAGCATTATTTACAGCTTTGTTCTTCGTCTTCTGCGCCCCGCTCGCATTCGCGCAGGGCGATTTCCAGCGCGGCGAATTCGGTGTCATGTACTCGCACAATCTCGTTGACACCGGCGGCGCGTTCAACAACGACCCCACCGATACCGGGCGCGACGGCTTCAACGGCGTGAACATTGACGCCGGTTACAACTTCACGCGCTACTTCGGCGCGAAGGTTGATTTCTCGTATCACAAGAAATCGAACGACGTGACGTTTACCGGCGGCACGTTCAACATTGACGGCAAATTGACGCAGTTCATGGGCGGCGTCAAGATTCAGGACAACGCGGTGGACACGAAGGTTCGTCCGTTCGCGCAACTTCTCGTCGGCGTCGGTCGGGTTGAAATCGAGGGGGCGGGCACCGGTCTTCCCGTGCCTTTCGCTTTCGACGACAGCGAGACGGGCTTTGCGGCGGCAGTCGGCGGCGGTCTCGACATTCGCGTGCACAAGAACGTGGACATCCGCGCGATCAAAGTGGAGTACAATCCGGTGAGAGTTGACGGGGCAACCGACAACAACATCCGCATCGGCGTCGGTCTGAACTTCCGCTTCTAAGCGAAGGCTCGAACCTTAGCCAGTTTAAGCTGCCCATGTCTCTAACAAGGCACGGGCAGTTTTTCTTTTCCGTGAGCGCGGCGAAGAATTAAGACGTTCACCGCAGAGACGCAGAGCCAAGCCGCAGAGTTAACGCAGGGAAAACTATTCAACTCTCTGCGTTAACTCTGCGCTTCCTCCACGTCTCTGCGGTGAAGCTCCTGGCCGCACAAATTTACAAGCCTTACTTCGGCGCAAGCACGAGCGTCTCGCGCGCGGCGGCGAGGCTCGCTTTCGCGCTGAAAGGAAAAACGCGCGGCGTGACGGCGCGCCAGTCGGCGAGTTGATCCGTCCAGTGCTGGCTCGCGGGGTCGCCCGATTCGCCGAGCGTGATGCCTTGTTGCGTCTTGTCCCAGTCGCTCAGATTTGCGATGAGACGCATCGAGACGTTTTGGCCGACGTTGACGGTTGCGCCCGCGATGAAGCCGCTCCCGTTGACGGGGAAGGGCGCGACGGTAAATTGCGCGCCGACGAACGGCACAATCGCGAGCGGGTGCGGAAAACGCGCCGGGGCATAACGCCCCCAAGTCCACGCCGTCTCGTTCGCGCCCGGTCGCTTCGCCAGCACCGTCTGCGCGTCCTCCAGACACGCGCGCATCAACTCGCCGTAATCCTTAAACTCCTTCGGCAACCATTCCGCCGGATGCTCCGACACGATGCGATTGAAGAACAGATCGCTCGCCGCCCAACGAAACCCGCGCGCACGCTCCGCGCCGAGCGCAGCCCCGAGCACGCGTCGCCGGAATGCCCCGCGCATCTCCGCGACGAGCGGCGCGGCTTGAGATTCCGTTTCGACGCGCCCGTTCCAACTTTCGAGCAGAGCAAGCGACGCGCGAGATTTTTCGTCGAGCGTGGCCGCCGTAGCGCGCAACAACTTCGCGGCCTCGCGCGCGAAAGTCGCGCCGCCGATTGAGTACACGTCGCCCTGCACGGCGCGAAAATCTTCCTCCGTCAGTTTCCGCTTGTTGCTCAACAACTCGTAGATGCGGCGCGAGCGATACGGCTCAGCCCATTCGTGCGTGAGGTGGTAAGGGTAACTGCGCCCGGCGACGCGGCTGTTAGCCGTGACGATCAGACCGGACGGCGGATCATATGTGTGCGGCAAATCTTTGAAGGGAATAAAACTCGTCCACTCGCCTTCGTCGGTCGCACCGTCGTAAGGGACGCTCCCGTCGCCGCTCTGGCGGATGGGGATCGCGCCCGCGCCGTAGTAGCCGATGTGTCCCTGCGTGTCGGCATAGACGAAGTTTTGCGTGGGGCCTATGTAGCTGGAGAGCGCGGCGGAGAATTCATTCCAGTTGCGCGCACGGTTGATTTGATAAAAGGACTCGAATTCCACGGCCTTCGGATCGAGCGCAGTCCAGCGGAGCGCGTAACGCTTGCCTTCGCGTTCGAGGATGATGGGACCGTGGCGTGTCACCGTCACGTCGAGCGTAACGGTTTCGGTCGAAGCGTCGGTCAAACCCTTTCGCACCTTGATCTCTTCGCGTCGCACTTCGGCTTCGCGCAGACCCGCAGGAGTTTCATAAAAATTCTTTTTGTCCGCGCTGAACTTTTCGAGATACAAGTCCTGCACGTCAGGGGCGAGATTCGTCGCGCCCCATGCTATGTGTTCGTTGTGGCCGATGATGATGCCGGGTGCGCCGGGCGCGGTGACTCCGGCGACGTGCAGACCCGGAGCGCGCAGGTGCGCCATGTGCCAGATGGACGGCGCGGAGGCGGGCAGGTGCGGATCGTTGGCGAGCAGAGGCTTGCCCGAAGCCGTGCGCGCGCCGCTCACCACCCAGTTGTTACTCGCCGCGCGATCCTCCATGTACAGCCCGACGCGTTCGAGCGAACTTCTCGTCAAAGCCGTGACGCGCGAGACATCTTCGAGCAACCCGGCACGCTCGCGCTCGCTCATTGACGAGAAACTTTCGGCGCGGACTTTCGCGGCGGCCTTCTTTCGGGTTGGCGGCGGCGACGGCTGCGACTTCGGAGCGTCGCTGCCGACGACGAGCACGTCGAGCGTCGAGGTTTCGGGAAGCAGTTGCGCGCGGCGTTCGGGCGGGAGGTCTGCGAGCATGGCGCGCGCGATGTCTGTCTGCCATGTGGTGGAAAGCGTCTCTGCAAAAATCTTGCCGATGACGAGCGAGTCAGCCGGAAGCCACGGGCGCGGTTTGTAGCCGAGAAGCTGAAACTCGACGGGCAGAGGTTTCTCCGTGCTGCCGCGCGATTCGATATAGGCGTTGACGCCGCGCGCGTAGGCTTCGAGCGAGGCGCGCGTCTGCGTGGAGGCGAGCGAGACGACCGACTCGGAAAGCGCGGCGAAGCCGAGGATGCGATGCCGCTTATCTTCTTCGAGCACCGGGCGACCGAAAATCTCCGCGAGTTCGCCGCGCGCGGTGCGTCGCAACAAGTCCATCTGCCAGAGGCGGTCGCTCGCCGTTGCGTAGCCTTGCGCGAAATAGAGGTCTGGTTCGTTCGACGCTTCGATGTGCGGGATGCCGCGCTCGTCGCGTCTGATGGTAACGGGCGCGCGCAAGCCTGCAAGCGTCAGAGTGTTTGCGGCGGCCTGCGCCGGCGCGGGGGCGGGGGGCGTTTGCGCCTGTAGATTAAAAGTTGGAGACGAAGCGTGCAGTAAACAGAGCAAGAGCAGCAGGGAAGGGATGTGCAGTTGTTTTTTCATCGGGTCAAACGGAAATTCGCTTTTGGAGTTTGAAGGCGCGCGGGCGCGCACCGGAGTTGCAAACTTGCGGCGGGATGGTAACACAGAGAAGGGCGGAGGGATGAGGGATGACTAAAAGCAGGAGACGGAATTCAGAAAACAGGAGTCAGAATAAAACACACGCCCGTCTTCCTTCTGACTTCTGTTTTCTGGATTCTGTTTTCTTATTCATCCCTCATCCCTCACCCCTTGATTCGCCGTTGTTCGGCTTGCGACCACGCGCAGAGGGTTTGCACGTCGAGCGGCGAGAGCTTGGCCGAGTGGTGGAGGCGCGTGTAGGAGGGAAGCGGCATCCGGCCGCGCTCTGCGGTCATGCATATCGCGCCGAGCAGCCAGCCGGCCTGCTCGCGGTCGTAGTTTGACCACACGGAAAAGTTGAGATGCTTGCGCCCGTGGTTGACGTGGTCGGCGACGTACCACGAGACGGGCGCGACCTGCGCGTACCACGGCCAGTCGGTTTGATTTGAATGACAATCCTTGCAGGCGCGCTCGAAGATACTAACGACCTCCGGCGCGACGCGCACATGCGCCTCGATGGTCTGCGCTTGAACCACCGGCGGGTTGGTTTTATTCGGGCGCACGAACTGCACGGAGACGAACAAAATCGCCACAGCCAACGCCGCCAGTTTGAGAAATTTTCGCACCAACTTTCACCTCCGTCATTCCGGTCGCTCGTTTGAACATCATCATGTTGTTCGCTTGAACCTTAGACGGCTGTGCCAGTCGTTATCTTTCATTTCTCCCGGCGCATAAATGTTTCGGGGTGATACGTGCGCTCGCCTCACTTCAACTGATCTTTGGCGCGCTTCAACAAGCGCGGCGCGGAACTGTCAGACCAGAGCTTGCGCCATACGCGGCGCATGTCGGGCATGCTCTCCGTGAGCCACGTCGGCTCCATGTCGGTTTTCCAGTTGGCGAGCATCTTGTCGTCGAGTTGCAAGACGCCCGCGCGCGTGACACCTGCGGGCGGCGGCGCGAGCGCGGCGAGACGCTCATAGACGCGCGCGCGCTCATCTCCCTCGACGCGCGCCAGCAGATGCCAGAGCGTGAGCGTGTCGCGCTGTCGCGCCTCGGCGAGGATGGCGCGCAGGGAGTCTGCGCCGCCGCCCGCGAAATCAAACTTCGAGAGCGCGTCGAGAAATATCTGTGAAGCGTCGGCGAAGAAGGGCGTGCCCGGCCCCGCGCCCGGCTCGGTGATGCAGGACGCGCCCGCCGGGACGATTGACTCGCGCTCGTGTGTCTCAAACGCCACCCATCCAGACGTGACATGCAACAAACCGCGCCCGCCGTCGTCAACTTCGAGCGTGTAGGCGCAGCCGAGGTCGGCTGCGACGGCGGAAGGCGTGTCCACGAAGAAGAGGCGCGGCGGCGCGTAGATGGTCGCGTGCATGCGCCCGCGCGCGAGTTCCAGACGATGCTCCGTGAGGCGCGTCTCGACAAGCCGGATGCGCGTGCCCGGATCAACTTCCACCTGTCCGATGTTCGCCACCTTGATCTGCGCGCGCGAGTTGGCGTCCGTCTCCAGCCATTCGCCGATGCCGAGTCGCCCGGTCGAAGTGATGCGCGCCGCGTCAATCAGGGGCGCACCCGCGAGCCGCGCCACTTCCCAAGTCGTGCGCGTCGAACGCAGGTAGAACCACGCGCCGCCCGCACAAAGCATGACGAGCAGGATGAGACTCGCCGCGAGCGCAGGACGCCAACCGCTGAACCAGTCGCTCAACCGGCCGACTTGCCAGCCGGAAGGCTGACTGCGGCGAGAAGTTTTCTCTTGAGTTGCGCGGCGAGAAGTTTTCTCCTGAGTCGTTGTCTTCTGCGGCGCGCGTTCCGTCTGTTGTTGCTCCGAGGATGCTTGCGCGAGCGCGGCTTCGATGTTGTCCCACAAATTTGCGGGCGCGGAGCGCAGCGTTAAACTTGCGGCGAGGCGAATCGCGTGAGTGATCTCTGCAAACTCGCGCCGGCAGCGTTCGCACGCCTTGAGGTGCGCGGCGACGCGGCTCGACTCCGGCGCGGACAGTTCGCCGTGCGCGTAAGCCGTGAGTTCATGTTTGACGTGCTGACCGAACATCTTTACTTCTTAGTCTCCACTTAAAACGCCCGCGCGCAGATGGCCGAGCCGCTGCGCGAGGATGCGGTGGCCGCGATTGAGACGCGAGGCCACCGTGCCTTTGGAACAATTGAGAACCGCGGCGATCTCTTCGTATGAAAGCTCCTCGAAATATTTGAGCAGGATCGCGATGCGAAGCTTCGGCTTGAGCGTCAGGATGGCGTCGCGCACGGAGTCGGCCATCTCACGCCGCATGAAACGCGCTTCGGCGGCAGGCACGCCCGCGCCGCTATTGTTGTGCGCGCCTCCCGTCGCCGCGAGCGTGTCGGGGAGCGGGCTGAAGCGGCGTCGCTTTCGCTGCTCGTCAATGCAGGTGTTGGTCGTCAGGCGATAGAGCCAGGTGGTGAACTCCGACTGGTGGCGAAACTGCGAGATGCGCGTGAAGAGTTTGAGAAAAACCTGCTGCGTGATGTCTCCGGCCAACGCTTCGTCGCCGCCGAAAAAATAGAGCGCGATGGAATAGACCTTGTCTTTGTGAGTCTCGAAGAGCAGGCGAAAGGCTTCGCGGTCGCCCTGCTGGCAGGATTCGACGACGCGCGTGTCCGCTCTTGGCCGTTCATCAATCACCGCCCTTAGCTCCATCCCGACCGCTGCATTCACAAAGCTCACACGGCTTAGACGCAGCCGCCCCGAACTTTCTTCCAAAAAAATGTACGCCCGCGAGGCTCAAACATTTGACGCTCCGCACACGTGCCTCTACAATCCGCCGTGTGCCTGGACGAAGCGCGTGCAAGGCTGCGGAAAAGTCCGTCACGCTTCGACCGTCAAGCATTTATCTTCGACCGTTAAAACTTTTCAGGCCGTTAAAACTCTTATGCCGCTTCGCCGTTTCCACCTTATACGCTTTTTGGCCGTGCTTGTGTTCACCTTCGTGTGCGCGTTCGCCGCGACAGCGCAGCAACGCCCGCTCATCACGGAAGACGTTGACATCATCCCGCCCGGCTCGGCGCGCATCGAAGCGGGCATAGAGTTTTTTCAGGACGCGAGATTTCCCGTCTCCGGTTTGCGCGGCGACTTAACGCGCGTCGGCGTCGTCGGCATCAACATCGGCCTTTCGCCAAACGTCGAGTTTCAAATTGACGGCGTGCTCCAAAATTTCCTGAGCATCAACTCCGTCTCGCCCAACCCGGCCGTCCCGCTCACCGCCACGCGCACCGATTCCACAAACGACACCGGCGACTTCCGCCTCTCCACCAAGATCAAACTTCGCAACGAGACGCGCCGCTCGCCTTCGCTCGGCTTCCGCTTCGGCGTCGAACTCCCGAACTCCAGCGAGGGGCGCGGCATCGGCATCAACCAGACGAACGCCTACGGCACGATCCTGCTCGGCAAAAAGTTCGGGCGCGAAGATCGCGTCAACCTCTTCGGCAACCTCGGCATCGGCATCTTCACCGCGCCCACGCAAAGTTTCACGCAGAACGATATGCTGCTCTACGGCATCGCCGGGATCGTCCGCGTCAACAACCAGATCAACATCGCGGGCGAGATCAACGGTCGCGCCAACACGCGCGGCGGACGCGCCCCGCTCGGCACCGAATCGCTCTCGGAAGCGCGCCTCGGCCTCCAAGTCAAAGCCTCCGGCCTGCGCTTCGACTTCGCAGGCATCGCCGGTCTCACAGATTTCAGCCCACGCTCCGGCGTCACCTTCGGCGTCACCTACGACACCCCCTCCATCTTCACACCAGTCAAGTAAAACCGTGACGAGTGACAAGTGACGTATGACGAGCACCAGACGGTAGCGCGTCATGGCCGAACAGCGCTGCGTCGCGAGCGATAATCAACCGAGACAAGCAACGCGCGATAAGTCAGGCGTGACGGGCGACAAGTCACACCTGACAAGTACTCAACAAGACCTAACGGATGACAAGCGACGGGTGGCAAGCGACGGATGACAAGTGACGGATGACACGCTAGACTCCTGTTTTTATCTCGTCACTTGTCACTTGTCACTCGTCACTGTTTTTATGTTTCTTTTGATCAATGGGTTGGGGCAATGGCTGCGGGGGATTGCGGATGGGCTGCAAAGGTTCATCGTCGAGGTGCCGATCTACGTGGCCGCGCCCTCGATGGTGATTATCGGCGCGCTCGATTCGTCGCTCCTGTCGCTGCCTGAAATCAACGACTACCTCGTCGTCATGCGCTGCTACAGCGATCCGAAAGCGGCCTTCTACTTTCCGCTGTTCGCCGCGCTCGGCTCGGTCATCGGCTGCATGTTGCTCTACGTGATCATGCGGCGCGGCGGTCAGGCCATCCTGCGCAAACGTTTTCGCGCCGAACACATCGAACGCGTCGAACGCGCCTACGCGCGCTTCGGATTTCTGACGCTCGCCATCCCCGCGCTCCTGCCGCCGCCGATGCCGTTCAAGATTTTCGTCGCCACGGCGGGCGCGCTCGAATACCCGCGCTGGCGGTTTATGATCACGATCATGATCGCGCGCAGCCTACGTTACTTTGTCGAAGGCGCGCTCGCCGTCTATTACGGCCGGCATGTGCTTGAGTTCATCGAAAACTATGGCTTGAAGATGCTCGGCGCAGTCGCCGCCCTGTGCGCCGTCGGGCTGGCAATCTACTTCATCAAAAATCGTTTGACCGGAAAGAAGATGCCCGAGACTGTCGAGACTGAAACCGTCGGCACGCCCGGCGAGGCGCGAAGCGACGTTGTTAAAGTGACCAGTGACCAGTGACAGGTTAAAAACCAAAGAGCCTCAGACCTGAAACTTGAAACCTGAAACTTGAAACCTGTTTTTCTCTCGTCACACGTCACTCGTCACTGCCTTTGGAGGTTTGTTCAATTTTGAAATGGCTGTTGCGTAAATTTACAAACGGTCTCACGTCCGTCTCGCAATATTTGATCGCCTACGGGCCTTTCGGCCTCTTCGGCATCGCGCTTCTGGATTCCGCGCTCATCCCTCTGCCCGGCGGGCCTGACGCCGTGTTGATCCTGCTTGCGACCGCCCGACCCGCGTGGGTTCCGATCTACGTGGTCGCGGCGACGCTCGGCTCTGTCATCGGTTGCGTTATTTTTTATTACATCTCGCGGCGCGCGGGGCGCAGCGCGTTGAAGCGTTTTTCGCCGCACAGGCAGGCGCGCGTGAAAGAGTTGATTGATCGCTACGATGTGCTGTCGGTGCTCATTTCGTCAATTCTGCCGCCGCCGTTTCCGTTCAAGTTGTTCATCGCCACGGCGGGCGTCTTTCGTTTCAGCGTCGTGCGCTTCGCCCTTGCCGTCGCCGCCGGACGCGCGTTTCGTTACACGCTCGTCGGCTATCTCGCGGCGCACTACGGCGAACACGCGCGCGAGTTGCTCGCGCAATATTATCCTTACATCGGACTCGGTTTGGCCGTGCTGATTGTCGCCGTCTTCGTCGTGCGAAACATGCTCAAGAAGAGAAGCAAGGGCGAGGCGGAAGCGGGGGGCGCGCCGCTTGCGCGCGAGTCGGAATCAGAACTGCTTTGAGTTGCCCGGCTGCTTTGAATTGCCCGACGACGCGCGCTGGTAGTCGTGGTTGGCGTGTTTGAATTTGCGCGCGGCGGCGAGATCGCGGACGCCGTTTTGTTGGAGCAGTTCGAGCAGGCGGAGGAAGACTTCGGCGGTGGCCTCCGCGTCTCCGGCGGCGCGGTGGCGGTTTTTGATCGGCACGGCGAAGTGTTCGGCGACGGTGTGGAGGCGATGGTTGACGAGTCCGGGCACGACGCGGCGCGAGAGCGAGACGGTGCAGAGTTGCGCGTTGAACATGCGCTTGCCGGGAAAGACGCGCGAGATTTCGTGATTGAGAAAGCGCACGTCGAAAGGCGCGTTGTGCGCGACGAGCACGGCGCGGTCAATGAACGTCAGAAGGTCTTGCGCGACTTCGGAGAAGAGCGGCGCGGATTTGACCATCGCATCCGTGATCCCCGTGAGCATGACGATGAAAGAGGGGATCGGCATCTGCGGGTTGACCAGCGTTTGAAACTCGGCGACGATACGACCGCGACTGACGCGATACGCGCCGATTTCAGTGATGCGCGCCGGAGGAGTTTTCGCGCCCGTCGTTTCGACATCAACCACCACATAATCCGTCTCGTCGAGCGCGCGACAGTCTGCGTCTTCGCAGAGGAGTTCGATCTCGTAGTTGTCGTTGATGCGAAGTCGCCAGTCGTCCTTGATGATGTCGGAGACGAGGAGCGCGGCGGTGGGCGCGTCGAGGTCTGGCAGATTGAGGACGGTGCGGGCGATGATTTCGACCGACACGCGCCCGCCGCCCGACAGTCGCAGCAGGTCAACTGTTTCCTGTACGAACGTGCAATCTGAGACGAGGTTTGAAGGGTGCGTCATTCGCGCGGCATTGTAGCACGAGGAGGTGCGCGGGTTGGAAGGAGCGGCAGCCGAAATACGAGTTTGAAGGAGCGGTCAGCGTGAGTCTCATGGAAAAGCCGGATGACGTTGCAAGCCTGGATTCCTTCTTGGCGTTTGTGGATGAACTGATAGCTGACCGGCGCACGGACGGCGCGACGTGGCAAAATCATTCTATCGAAAGTTATCTCGAAGCGGCGGCGGCGTGGGCGAGAGATTCGAGAGGGCAAGACACGGGCATCGGCGAAAACGCCTCATGGCAAACTTTCGCAACCTTTCTTTATTGCGGCAAAATTTACGAGTGAACAGCCGACACCCCAACAGGACATGACCCAGATGAGAGCCGAAGAGGTGCTTGAGAGATTCCGTCGCACGGGCGCGTTGCTCGAAGGCCATTTCATCCTGACGAGCGGCCTGCACAGCCCAGTCTATCTGCAATGCGCGCTCGTCCTGCAACACCCGCCCGAAGCGGAAGCCTTCGCGCGCGCCATCGCCGGGCAGTTCACAGGGCGCGGCATCGAGACGGTGGTTGCGCCCGCCATCGGCGGTCTCGTCATCGGTTACGAGACGGCGCGTGCGCTCGGCGCGCGTTCAATCTGGACGGAACGCGACGCGACGGGCGCGATGACGCTCAGGCGCGGCTTCACTATGCGACCGGGCGAGAGCGTCCTCGTCGTGGAAGACGTGATCACGACGGGCGGTTCGACGCGTGAGACTATCGAGTGCGTGCGCGCCGCAGGGGCGAGCGTCGTCGGCGCGGCCTCGATCATAGATCGTTCGGGCGGGCGCGCAGACGTAAGCGTCCCGCGCATCGCCCTCGCCACGCTCGACGTGCCCGCCCTCGCCCCCACCGTCTGCCCCGCCTGCCAGCGCGGCGAGCAAGCGGTCAAACCCGGAAGCCGAAAAGCAGTGACGAGTGACGAGTGACAAGTGACGAGTTAAAACAAGAAACTGTCTTTGTACTTGTCTTTCATCCTGTCACTCGTCACTCGTCACTTGTCACTGCTCTCTTATGAATTATCGCCTGACCATTCAATACGACGGGACGGAGTTTCATGGCTGGCAGGTGCAGGGCGCGGGCGAGCGCACGGTGCAGGGCGAGTTGGCGCGTGCGTTGTCTTTGATTGAGGGGCGCGAGGTTGTGGTGCACGGCGCGGGGCGGACGGATGCGGGCGTGCATGCAATTGCGCAGGTGGCGAGCGTCGAGTTGGGGCGCGAGTTGAGCGCGGAGAAGTTGTGCGCGGCGATTAACGGGAACATCGCGCCGGATGCGCGCGTGATTGAGGCGCAGGTCGTGGACGCGGATTTTCACGCGCGTTACTCGGCGCGCGGGAAAACTTATCGCTATCGCATCTTCAACGCGCGTTACGCGTCGCCGTTTCTGTCGCGCTACGCGCACACGGATGCGCGCGTGCTCGACGTTGAGCGGATGCAGGCGTGCGCGCGCCTGTTTCTCGGCACACATGATTGGACGGCCTTTTCAGCCGCGCAGTCGGACGTGCAGACGCGCGTGCGCACGATCACGCAACTTGAAATCCGTGAGCATTGGAGCGAAGAGGGGCGCGGGCGGCTCGTCGAAATCACGGCGAGCGCGGACGGCTTCCTGCGCTACATGGTGCGCTCAATCGCGGGCACGCTGCTCGAAGTCGGGCGCGGTCAGATGGACGCGGAACAGGTCGCCTGCGCCATCGAAAGCGGCGAACGCGCGCTCGCGGGCGCAACCGCCCCGGCCAAAGGCTTGACGCTCGTAGCCGTGCATTATGAGGAGGCAGTGACTCTAAAACAGTGACGAGTGACAAGTGACGAGTTAAAACAAAAACTTGTCTTGATTCTTGCTTGTCACTCGTCACTCGTTACTCGTCACTGCTCTTGAGTGTTTGCGTGGGAGTGGGTGCGGCGATTAAGATGCGGCGTCTTGTGTGAGAGTGTTTGAGTCGGCGGTCGGGTGTGTGGGGAGAGTGTGCATGTTCGCGGATTTCGCGAAAGATGTGGAGGCGGGGACGCGCGATGAGGCTCTGTTGAAGCGCGTCGCGTGGGAACGTCTGCCGCGCCACGTCGGCATCATCATGGACGGCAACGGGCGTTGGGCGAAGGGGCGTGGGCTGCCGCGCGTGGCCGGTCATCGCGCGGGCGTCGAGGCCGTGCGCGCCGCCGTTGATACGAGCGCGCGGCTCGGACTCGGCGCGCTCACGCTCTACGCTTTCTCGACCGAGAACTGGAAACGCCCGCGCCTCGAAGTGGACGCGCTGATGCGTATGTTGAAACGTTACCTGCGGCTCGAACTCGAAGAGATAGACCGGCAGAACATACGCTTTCAAACCATCGGGCGCACGAGCGCGCTCCCCGCGAGCGTCCAACGCGAAATTCAAAAAGCCGTCGCGCGCACTTCAAAGAACGACGGGCTCGTCCTCTCGGTCGCGCTCAACTACGGCGGGCGTGCAGAGATCGTTGACGCCTGCCGCGCCGCCATCGCGCGCCTCATTTCAGAAGGACGCGCGCCCGACGAGATCACCGAAGAGCGCATCGAGCGAGAGCTTTACACGCACGGGCTTCCCGAACTCGATCTGCTCGTGCGCACGAGCGGCGAGATGCGCATCTCGAATTTTCTTCTCTGGCAAGCCGCTTACAGCGAGATTTATGTGACGGAAACTCTGTGGCCTGATTTTCGACGCGTGCATCTGCTCGAAGCTGTCGTCGAGTATCAACGCCGCGACCGGCGATTCGGCGGGCTGCAACTCGTGGCGAACGCTAATTGAGCCTCGCTTAAAACAACGCACGTGCCTCACAGGTGAGCAACTATGTTTACTTTCTTCTTCATCGTGTTCATAGTCGTGGGGTTCATCGCGGTCGTCCAGCTAATCGTTCAACGGAGATTAAAAGGCGAGGGCGCGAGTAGTTCAAACGATATTTACAGCCTTTTGCCTCACGACACAGGCCACTTCGGCGGCACGGGCGGCAGCTTTCACACTACCCACACGCAAAGCCATGATTACACGAGCAGCGGCGTACAATCCGGCAGCGATTACAGCAGCAGCGATTATTCGAGCAGCGATTATTCGAGCAGCGACTACGGCGGCGGAAATGATTTCGGCGGCGCAGGCAGCGGCGGCGATTTTGGTGGCGGTGACAGCGGCGGAGGCGGCGGCGATGGCGGTGGCGGCGGGGGTGAATGAAAGTCGTCGCAAGCGAACTCTCCGACGCTGCGCTTAACACTCGCTGCGCTTAATACTTCAACTCGTAGTCGAGATTAAGGCTCTCGTTCAGGTTCACTGCAAACATAATGTCGCGTGTCATCACAGCCATCATCGCCCTGCCGATTCTCATCGCTTCAATTTTAATCAGACAATTGGAACTACTCTTCGTCGGGCTGGCGGCGGCGGCGATGATGGTCGGGCTTTACGAGTTCTGGATGCTTTCGAGCAAACGCGAGGCGAAAGCGCAGCGCGAACTCGGCACGCTCTTCGCCGTCGCCCTGCTCACGGCCTTCTACTTCAACGCGCCCGTCACCTGGCCTGCGCTGCCGTTGATGATCCTCGTCGCCTTCGTCATCTCCACGCTCGCGGGCGCGATGCTGCGGGGCGCGCCCTTCGAGCGCATGATCCCTACGACGGGCGCAACCGTGCTCGGCGTCTGTTACGTCGTCCTGCTCGGCGGGCACCTCGTCGCGCTGCGCACAGGGTTCCCCGCACCGCTCGCCGCGCATCTGCTCTCCTTCTTCTTTCTCGTGCTCATGGGGTCGGACACTGCGGCGTACTACACCGGGCGCGCCTTCGGCCGGCACAAACTCGCGCCGTCGGTCAGTCCGGGGAAGACTTGGGAAGGCGCGGCGGGCGGGCTGATGGCGAGTCTCGGCTTCGCAGTACTCGCGCACTACTGGTTCTTCCCCGAACTGAGTTTGCGCGCGGCCTTGCCGCTTGCGGCGGCGATGAACGTGCTCGGCGTGCTTGGCGATCTGACGGAGAGCGCGCTCAAGCGCGGGTCGGGCGCGAAGGACGCGGCGAAGATTCTGCCCGGCCACGGCGGTCTGCTCGACCGTCTCGATAGCTTGCTCTTCAACGCGCCGCTCATCTACTATTTCGCCGTCTTCTATTTCGCAGACGCATTGCAACGCGTGCAACTACCCTGAACCGCGCCCGTACTTTTCCGACGGAACTAACTTTGCATGTCAACTAAAAAAATTCTGCTCATCGTCGGCGGAATCTTCACCGTGCTCTTGATTCTGGTCGGCCTCTTCGTCGGCAGTATCATGTGGGTCGCTTTCTCCACCATCGGCAAAAGTGAAGCGGCTCAGACGGCGAAGGCTTTTTTGCAGCAGAACGAAAAACTCAAGAGCGACATCGGCGAGGTGCGCGAATTCGGTTTCTGGGTGACGGGCAACATCAACAGCAGCAACTCGAACGGCGAAGCGACGCTCAATCTGAAAGTTGTCGGCGCGAAGAAGACCGTCCCGGCGAGCGTCAACCTGACGTACCGTGGCGGGCGCGAGTGGCGCGTCGTCGAAGCATCATACCGGAACGATGCGGGGCAGACCGTTGACTTGTTCGACGCTTACGGCACAGACGAGACGGAAGCGGAAGATGTCGGCGGAGACAGCGCGCCGGACGATTCCGTTGACGCGGATTCGGGCGAGACGGTGGCGGGCTTTAACGAGGAGAGTTTTTCCACGAACGTTTTGCAGGCGGAGGGCACGACGCTCGTGGTGTTTTCCACGAAGTACAGTCTGGACAGCCAAGCCCTCGATAAGACTCTCGATGAGTTGTCGGAAGACTACGCGGAGCGCGTCAACCTCGTCCGCTACAGCGTCGAAGACGCCCCCGTCGTCCTACAGCGTTTTAAACTCAAGCTGATGCCTGTCATCATGGTGTACAAGGACGGGAGGCAGCGGGAGCGGCACGAGGGGGCGATCTCGAAGCCACAACTGGCCGCGCTGCTCGACAAGTATCTGGAAACGGAATGAACAAACGGGGCATCGCGATTTTGGGTTCGACCGGGTCAATCGGCTGCAACACGCTACGCGTGATTGACGCCTTCGCCGGAGAGTTTCAACCCGTCGCGCTCGCCGCCGGGCGCAACGTCGGAGCACTCGCGGAACAAATTGAGCGTTACAAACCGGAACTCGTCTCCGTAGAAAACGCGGAGAGCGCGGAAGAGTTGCGCGCCGAACTGCGCCGCCGGAAGGTCGCCGCGCCGCCGCGCATACTTTCGGGCGAGGCGGGTCTGGTCGAAGTTGCCACGCACGCGGGCGCGTCGTGCGTCGTCAGCGCGACGGTGGGCGCGGTCGGGTTCGTGCCGACCCTGCGCGCGCTCGAAGCGGGGAAGCGCGTCGCGCTCGCCAACAAGGAGACGCTCGTTATAGCGGGCGAGTTGATGACGCGCGCGGCTGAAAAATCCGGCGCGGAACTCCTGCCGGTTGACTCCGAACACAACGCGCTGCATCAATGCCTGCGCGGCGAGCGGCGCGAGGAGGTGCGGCGGCTGGTGCTGACCGCCTCCGGCGGCCCCTTTCGCACGAAGACGCGGCGCGAGATGGAAGACGCCACGGTCGCCGAAGCGATGCGCCACCCGACGTGGAGCATGGGCGCGAAGATCACGATTGACTGCGCGACGCTGATGAACAAGGGCTTGGAAGTGATCGAAGCGCGCTGGCTTTTCGGCTTCGAGGCCGACCAGATTGACGTGCTCGTCCATCCCGAATCAATCGTCCATTCGATGATCGAACTCGTGGACGGCTCGGTCATCGCGCAAATGGGCGTCACGGACATGCGCCACGCCATTCAGTACGCGCTCACCTATCCCGAACGCCGCGCCTGCCAGCTTCCCCCGCTCGATTTAACGCAGATGTCCGCGCTCCATTTCGACCCACCCGACACGGAGCGTTTTCCCTGTCTCGCACTGGCCTATCGCGCCCTGCGCGCGGGCGGCACGAGGCCCGCCGCCTTGAACGCCGCCAACGAAGTCGCCGTCGGCGCGTTTCTCGAAGAGCGCATCCGCCTGACAGACATTCCGTGCATCATCGAATCGGTGCTCGACGCGCACGAGACGCGCCCCGTCCGAGACCTCGACACGGTGCTTGAGACCGACGCGGCGGCGCGCCGGAGCGCATCGGAAGAGATCGCTCAACTAAAAGTTTCAGGTTTCAGGTTTCAAGTTTCAAGTTAAATCAAAGACTTGAAACCTGAAACCTGAAACCTGAAACTTATTTCGGTAATCCGTTAATTTGACGCGCTTTGTGCAACCTCGTACACTCTTTCCGTGCAACTCAAGGGGGCTTGTGTCGCCTCTAACTCTGTTCGCTGATTTGGTTCCCCTCGATTGATAGTTTTACGTAGAAAGACGTTAAAAGCATGAATTTGATCGGTCTGCTCGCCTTCATCTTTATTCTCGGCGCCGCCGTCGTGCTGCACGAGTTCGGCCACTTCATCGTGGCAAAACTTTTCAAAATGCGCGTCGAGACGTTTTCCGTAGGCTTCGGGCCGCGACTCTTCGGGCGGCGTTGGGGCACGACCGACTACCGCGTCAGCCTCATCCCGCTCGGCGGCTACGTCAAACTCGGCGGCGACGAATCGAACGCCGCGGTCGAAGGCGCGGGCGAGAGCGACATCCCCGCGAACGAGCGTTTCGACTTGCGCCCGCGCTGGCAGAAGTTTCTCGTCATGGTGGCCGGGCCGACGATGAATATTTTAACCGCGCTCACGGTCTTCTGGGCGGGCGCGATGATCTCCGGCATCCCCGCCGCGCCCACGTCTCCCGTCATTCGCTACACCAGACCCGGCGGCGTGGCCGAAGCGGCCGGCCTGCGCGCGGGCGACCGCATCGTCTCCTTCAACGGCAAAGAGAATCCTTCGTGGGAGCGCATTCGCGGCGACGTGAGCCTCTCGCCCGAACACCCTCTGCCGATGGTCGTGGAGCGCAACGGGCAGCGCGTGAATTTGACGATCACGCCGATCAAGTACACGGAAGAGGGCGAGAGCATCGGCGAAATTGATTTCCGGCTCGACTACGGCGAGCATCCAGTGATCATCACGGACGTAGTGGCCGGGTCGCCTGCCGAACAGTCGGGCTTGCGCGTAAACGACCGCGTGCTCGCGGTGAACGGTGAATCCGTGCGAGACGAATTCGACGTGCGCGCCTTCATACAGGCACGCCCGAACGAAGCCGTGCGCCTCTCGGTTGAGCGCGAAGGAAAGCGCGAGGAACTGACCGCGAAGACGAACGCCGAAGGAAAGATCGGATTCGTCCCGACGACGATGCTGCCGCAGCGCAGCGTCGGACCCGTGGCCGCGCTCCAACATTCGGTCAACCGCAATCTCGAAATTCTACGCATGACGGGCGCGGCCTTCGCGCAAATCTTTCGCGGCCAGCGCTCGGCGCGCGAATCGCTCTCCGGCCCCATCGGCATCGCCCGCGCCTCTTCGAGCGCGGCCAACAAACTCGGTTGGGCGGGCGTCTTCACGATGCTCGGCTTCCTGAGTCTCAACCTCGGCGTGGTCAACCTGCTGCCGATCCCAGTGCTCGACGGCGGCGCGATCTTCCTGTTGTGGATCGAAGCGATCCTCGGCTGGATCGGCGTCCGTATGTCCATGACCGTGCGCGAGCGCATCCAGCAAGTCGGGATGGTGATGCTCCTTCTCCTGATGGGCTTCGTCATCACCAACGACCTACTGAAAGAGGCTTCGCGCTTCCGTTCATCCGGCGACGATAACAAGCCTGCGGCGACACAACCGGCAAAATGAGTTTCAAGTTTCAGGTTTCAAGTTAAAGAACGAAAAAACCTTCTGACCTGAAACTTGAAACCTGAAACTTGAAACCTTTCCTATGCGACAGACGAGAGCGGTTAAAATCGGCAACGTGCAGATCGGCGGCGGCGCGCCCGTCGCCGTGCAGTCAATGACGAAGACGGACACGTCCGACGTTGACGGCACGGTCAAACAGATCGAGGAGATGTTGAGCGCGGGCTGCGAGATCGTCCGGCTCGCCGTGCCCGACAAGGAAGCCGCCCTCGCGCTCAAAGACATCAGGAAGCGCGTTCCGCATGTGCCGCTCGTCGCGGACATACACTTCCATTACAAGCTGGCTTTGATGGCGTTAGATGCGGGCGTTGACAAGTTGCGCCTGAATCCCGGCAACATCGGCGCGCATGAACGCGTGCGCGAAGTGACGCGTGCCGCGCAGGCGCAAAACGTCCCGATCCGCATCGGCGTCAACGGCGGCTCGCTCGAAAAGGATTTGCTCGCGCGCTACGGCACGGCGACGCCCGAAGCGATGGTCGAGTCGGCCTTGCGCCACATACACATCCTCGAAGATTTGAATTTCAACGACATCATCGTCTCGCTCAAAGCCTCGGACGTGCATCGCACGGTCGCCGCCTATCGCTTGCTCTCCGCGCAGGTTGATTACCCGCTGCATCTCGGCGTGACGGAAGCGGGCACGGCCTTTAGCGGCTCGATCAAATCGTCAATCGGCCTCGGCATCCTGTTGCACGAAGGCATCGGCGACACGATTCGCGTCTCGCTCGCCGCAGAGCCGCACGAAGAGGTGCGCGTGGCTTGGGAGATTTTGAAGTCTCTGGAACTGCGTAAGCGCGGCGTGACGGTCGTAGCCTGCCCGACGTGCGGCAGGTTGGACGTGGACGATTTCGTCGGCATCGTGACGGAGATCGAGCGCAGGCTCGCGCACATCGAAGAGCCTCTGCATCTCTCGATCATGGGCTGCGCCGTCAACGGGCCGGGCGAGGCGCACGATTCACAACTCGGCGTCACCTTCGGGCGCGGCGTCGGCATGATCTACAAAGACGGCAAACCGATGCGCAAGGTGGCGGGCGCAGACATCGTGGAAGCCTTCGTCGCGGAGACGGAAAAACTGGTGGCCGAAGGCGCGGCAGCCAAAGCCTCGGAGACGCCGGAACTCGTCACGATCAAGTAAGCTTCGCTTTGATGACAAAACTTAAGGGCGACACTCTGACGCAAGAGTGTCGCCCTTTTTTATCTAAGTCGTCGTGAAAATTTTATAACTTACTTCGCCGTCGCGCCTGCCATCGAGAGCAACAGCGCGTCGGTGGCGACGCGGCGATTGATGTTGACGGCGAGTTGGCCGCGCAAGTTCTGTATGCGCGTCATCCAGTCGGCGGCGTGGCCGCGCTTGAGCCGTGCCGCGAGACGCGAAAGCCGCTCGCGTATGTCTTCGTTGACGACCTTCGCTTCGGGGTTGAGCGAGAGCAGCCACGCGTCGTGGATGAGCGTTTCGAGCACGTCGAGGCGCGGCTCGTAAACTTCTTTGTTTTTAGCGTCGGTCAACTCTTCGGCGGCGCGAAGCAGGCGCACGCGATCCGTCTGGCCTTGCAAGGCGTCGAGCACGACGAGCATGGCTTCGCGTCCTTCGCGGTAAGCGTCGAGATTGATGTCGAGTGCGAGGCCGAGCCGCCCGCGCGCGAGATGCGCGGCGAGGCGCGCTTCCTCGCCCGCGCGTAGCTTGTTTTTCAAGAGATAGCTTTCGATCTCTTCCGTCGAGAGCGGCGCGAAGCGGATCGTCTGGCAACGCGAACGAATCGTCGTGAGCAGGTTGGACGGGCGCGACGACAACAAAATTATGTGCGACGTGCGCGCGGGTTCTTCGAGCGTCTTGAGGAGGGCGTTCGATGCGGCGTCGTTCATCTTCTCGGCGTCGTCAATGATAAAGACGCGCGCTTTGCCTTCGAGCGGCCGGTAATTCGTTTCACGATCAATCTGTCGCGCCTGATCAACCGTGATGACGGCCTTCTCAAGCCGCACGATGCCTACGTCCTGATGTCCACTCCAGGCAATCTGCTTGCCCCGTTCTTTCGGATCGGTCGGCGACTCGGCGAAGCGCGGGATGCGTTGGTAGGCTGAACACGCGTCGCAGGCTTCGACACCCTGCGGGTTGAGACAGTTGAGGGCTTTGGCGAGTTCGACGGCGAAGAGCTTTTTCCCGACCGCCTCTTCGCCCGCGAAGAGGAGCGCGCCGGGCACGCGTCGCCCCGCGAGCATGCGGCGCAGAGTGTCTTGTGCGCGTTGGTTTCCGACGAGGCGAGAAAACATAAATGTAGAGGTCAGAGGCTAGCGGTTAGAGGTCAGAAGTTGGGAGTTAAGTCTTATGCAGCTCTTTGGTCTCCGGGGGCTTCGGCCACTGGCCTCTGTTTTCGAGAAACGGGACGACGATGTCGAGCACGTGCGCGTGAATTTCTTCGACCGAGAGGCTCGCATCAACGATGCGGACGCGCTCAGGCTCGGCGGCGGCGATCTTTAAATAGGCATCGCGCACGCGCATGTGAAAATTTTCGGTTTCGAGTTCGAGGCGGTCAGACGTTTCGCCGCTGTCGTCTCCGTTCGTGCGCTGGCGCGAGCGTTCGCCGCTTTCGGCGACGGAGAGATCGAACAAGAGCGTCAGGTCTGGCTTGAGTCCGCCCGTTGCCAGCCCGACAACTTCGTCAACGAGCGACGGCTCGAAGCCGCGCCCCGCGCCTTGATAGGCGACTGTCGCGTCCGCAAAGCGGTCTGACAGCACGACGCGCCCGGCGGCGAGCGCGGGCAGCAAAAGCGCGCGGACGTGCTGTGCGCGGTCGGCGGCGTAGAGCAAGAGTTCGGCGAGCGGGTCAACCTGCTCCTGCGCGTCGAGCAGGGCTTCGCGCAGGCGTGCGCCGAGCGGCGTGCCGCCGGGTTCGCGCGTCTGCACCACGTCCATGCCGCGCAAGCGAAGCACGCTCGACAGCATACGTACCTGGGTGGATTTGCCCGACCCGTCAATGCCTTCAAAGGTGATAAATGCGCCGGTCAAAAAAGTTGGGACTCCGTCAGATGAAATGGACGCGAGAGGAATCAATCGTCGGCGCGGTCTGAGGCGTCGCCGCTCGACGCCTGCTCGCCCGCCGCGGCGTCGTAGGATTGCGCGCCGCGCAGTTCGCCGCTCGTGTGTCGGCGCGCGTGCGAGATGGTCGAGATCGCATGTTTGAAGATCAACTGTTCCTGCGCGCCCGCTTCCAGCAGCACCGAGAATTTATCGAAACTCTTGATGCGACCCGTGAGTTTCGCGCCGTTCATCAGATAGATCGTGACGGCATCTTTCTCACGGCGTACCGTGTTCAGGAAAGCATCCTGAATATTTTGGGGAGAAGGCTTCGTGTCCACTGCAACACTCCACGCTGATCAACTCGTGATTAACAGTATCGTCAGATTACAACACGCTGTGACGCGTGACAAGTTATTGTTGACGGACGCACCTGAAAACGAAAAATGGTGGCGACACGCCTTAATTCCCGACGCCCTGCGATCTCGCGCGAGCCATATTTCAAGGCTCACTCTGCGCCTGCGGCGAGCAACTCGCCGACGCGCGCGACGACGCGTGCCTGCGTCTCCGACTCGTCGCCGAAGCCCGCGATCCATTCCACTCCGGGTTCGCGGCGAAACCAAGTCAACTGGCGTTTGGCGTAATGTCGCACGTCGAGCTTGGTCTGTTCGACGGCGCTCTCAAGCGTGCGCGCGCCGCTCAGGTATTCGACGACGCGACGATAGCCGTGCGCCCCGAGCGCGTTTGAAGCGGCGGGCACGCCCGCCTTTAACAGTTGGCGCACTTCGTCGATCAAGCCCGCGCGAAAATGGCGTCCGGCGCGCTCGTTGATGCGCGCGTAGAGTTCTGCGCGCGGAGGCGAGAGGGCGAAGATATGCAGGC
>DASYMM010000559.1:0-5802 GCA_036009085.1 Pyrinomonadaceae bacterium
AACTTCTCCGGCTCGGCGCCGAGGCGAAACTTCGTGTTTAACTGCGCGGAGAAAGACTGCTCGGTCAGATGCTCAAGCATCGTTGATGTCCTTTACAATTGGATGGGGTGGGAAACGAGATGCTCGCTGTAGGACTCGAACCTACGACTTCACGCGTGTGAGGCGTGCGCTCTACCAACTGAGCTAAGCGAGCACAAGAGAGTTGTTAAAGAGGCGGCATGCTAACAAAGCGAGCGGGGAAGCGTCAAGCGAGGTGCTCTTTGGATGCTTCCCCGTGGGTGTCGGCGGCGACGTAAAATCTCGCCGCGCGAAAACGAACCGACGCTGCTCTTACTGCCCGCCCATCGGCGGATCGTTCGGCCCGGCGGGTTGCGTGCCGTTGACGTGGATGGTGCTCGCGTTGCCGTCAATGTAGTAGAACTCCTTGCCCGTGGCGGTCACGCCGTCAGGCTTTTGCGGGTCGGCGTTGACGGTGTACATGGGCGGCTGGTTGCCGGTCTTCGGCGTCGCCTTCAGACGGAAGAAGTAGCCCTCGACGAGCGGGTCTTCGCCCGCATAACGTCGGTCTAACTGCCCGTCGGCGATCAACTGGTCGAAGGTTCCGTAGGAACTACGATTGTGCGAGTTGTAATAAATACGCTGCTCGACGGCGATGGCTTGCAGCGTGCGGATGGCCGCCGCCTGATTGGCCGAGCGCACGCTCGACTGCCACGCCGGAATGCCGACGCCGACGAGAATCCCGATAATGGCGATCACGATCATCAACTCGATGAGCGAAAATCCGCGCTCCTGTTTGCGACGTTTTAAATCTTGGTACATATTCACTTCCTCTGATAATGGTGGGAATCTAGCTCTGCCGTTCTTTACACGAAACAGGCGCGCGCAAAGTTCCCTTAATTAGCGCGCACGCGGGGGCGAACTTCCTGCATCTCAACAGCGTGGCTAATTTTACTACACCCCTGCGCGGCAAGTCACTTCAAGAGAGAGGTCAGCGGTGAGAGGTCAGAGGCTAGTAGAAGATAGTTTTTAACTGACCGCTGACCTCTCACCGCTGACCTCCGCGTTTGGCCTCTGCGTTTGGCCTCTGACCTCTCACCTCTCTTTCATGTAGAATGGAAGCTGTCTGTCGCTAACGAGCAAGTGAGTATGGTTAGTGTGATGTAAATGAGTGTGAACACCAGAGACTATAGCCGGGAATCCCCGACGCCTACGCTCAGAGGCGCGCTGGCTTTTCGCGCGAAAGCGACTCTCTTACAGATGAAGAGGAGGGCGCGGAATGCTCTCGGCGACGGCGTCGTTCGTTTTCCGGCGGGCGATAATTTGTCGGGCGCAAGAGTCGTCGCGGAGTCAACTTCGCGCCTCTGGACGGATAGTAATGATTCGGAAAGTCATCTGCTGGCGGGAAAGATACACAATCTGCGTGTGGCGATCCGGCAGCTAAACGGCGTCGAAGTGCCAGCCGGTGGGCTGTTCAGTTTCTGGGCGCAGGTCGGGCGGAGCACGCGCCGGAAAGGCTATGTGCGTGGACGCGAACTGCGCGAGGGCTGCATCGTCCCGGCCACAGGGGGCGGCATCTGCCAGCTCTCCAACGCGCTCTACGATGCCGCGTTGCAGGCAGGTTTCGAGATCGTCGAAAGGCACGCGCACACAAAGGTCATCCCCGGCTCACTCGCCGAACGCGGGCGGGACGCAACCGTCTTCTGGAACTACGTTGATCTGCGCTTCAAAGCGTCGCATGCCTTTCGGGTCGAAGCCGCGTTGAATGCCGATTCCCTGACGGTGCGCCTGAGGAGCGACGTGCAAGCAAGTCCGCGCCCGTCCTTAGTTGTCGTGACGGCGGATAGCAACGCCGGGAGAGCCGCGCCGCAGGATTGCTTTAGTTGCGGCGTGCAAGAATGTTTCAGGCATGCGGGGCAGGACATCAAAGATGCCGGGTTCAACCGCGCCGCTTACCTCGTAGATGAATACTGGCCGGAGTTTGATCGGTATTTGTGCGAGACCAAGCGAGCGCGCGACCTGCTGCTCGTGCCGCTCGACGGCAACAGGTTCGGGAAGGCCAATTACGCCTGGAGCACGAAGGCTTTCCCACAGTTCAAGCAGAGTTGGCGAGTCGCTTTGCACAGGGCATATCGTTCGCGGAAACTCGCGTTGCAAGGAGCGACAAGGCAGCGCGCGGTGCTCGCCTTTCATGAAAAATTAGCGGAGAGCTATGCCGCTCTGCTGCCATACGACGCCACACACGTCGTCGTCATGCAGAACTTACTGCCGTATCTGTGGCGCAGGGGACATCTCGGCGGGCGCACGTTTGACGTGTTGATGACCGCGTTGCCGCTCTCGAAGCTCCATGAGAGATTAGACCTCGCGGCTTCCAGACACCCGGAGAGCCGCACCTTGGCCGACTTTCGCGCCGAAGAGAATCTGGTGCAACTGGAACAAGAAGCGTTACAACGAGCGCGCAAGATCATCACTCCTCATTCCGAGATCGCACGGATGTACAGAGGTCAGGCCGTAACTATTGACTGGACGATGCCGCCGCACACGCCGCCGGGGAAAGCGTCTGTTGTGCGCCGACCACGGCTCGTCTTTCCCGCCTCGACCGTCGGGAGGAAGGGAGCTTACGAGTTGCGCGCCGCAATTCAAGGATTGGATGTCGGGTTAACGTTTGTCGGCGCGCAGTTGGAGGGGGAAGATTTCTGGCGTGGATTATCCGTGGAGCGCGGGCAGAACGGCGAGGATTGGTTGGAGGGGGCGAGCGCGTTGGTGCTCCCGGCCTATGTCGAGCACAGGCCGCGTAGGTTGCTCGAAGGCGTTGCGCGCGGCATTCCCGTGATTGCCTCTACCGCCTGCGGTTTGGAGAACATCAAAGGAGTGGTTAACATTCCGCCCGGCGATGTTAAAGCCCTGCGACACGAAATTGAGAAGCTACTGTCTGCCGACGCGACGACGGCTTGAGCGTCTGCGCAAGACTTGAGACAAAGTGATGAGACGTTTACAGACGGCGCATGAGAGTGAGAGGGAGACGGACGCGTTGGTGGTCGCCGCCGAATCGGTCGCGCAGTTGCATGCGGCGATTGAGAGCGTCATCAAGGGCAAGAGCGAAGCGGTGCGCCTCGCGCTCGTCGCGCTTCTGGCGGGCGGGCACCTCTTAGTCGAAGACGTGCCCGGCGTCGGCAAAACCACGCTCGCGCAGGCTCTCGCACGCGCGCTCGACTGCACCTTCCAGCGCATCCAGTTCACCTCCGACCTACTGCCCTCGGACGTGATCGGCCTCTCGGTCTATAACGAACCGACGGGCGGGTTCGAGTTCAAACCCGGCCCCATCTTCGCCAACGTCGTGCTCGCAGACGAGATCAACCGCACCACGCCGAAGACTCAATCCGCCCTGCTCGAAGCGATGGGCGAAGGCCACGTCACCGTCGAGGGCACGACTTATAAACTGCCCGCGCCCTTCATCGTCGTCGCCACGCAGAACCCCATCGAGCATCACGGCACGTACCCGCTGCCCGAATCGCAACTCGACCGCTTCATGCTGCGCCTGCGCATCGGCTACCCCGACGCCGAGATGGAGAAAGTTATCCTGCGCGACCGCGCCACGGGCGACCCGCTCGCGGAGCTGCGCGCGGTGCTGTCGGCAAACGACATCGCCGCGCTGCAACACCAAGTCTCCGGCGTCAAGATGGACGACGCGCTCGTCGATTACCTGATGCGCATCGTTTCGGCCACGCGCAACTCCGAGATGCTCGACCTCGGCGTCTCCCCGCGCGGCACGCTCGCGCTCTTTCGCGCCGCGCAAGCACTCGCCCTCACGGAAGACCGCGCCTACTGCGTGCCCGACGACATCAAACGTCTCGTCCTGCCCGTCTTCGCGCACCGCCTCGTCGTCAACTCGCGTTTCTCGTCCAGCCTTCGTCGCAGCGAAGAAGCCGAAGCCGTCCTGCGCGAGATCATGAAGACGATCAGCGTGCCGCTCTGAACCAAGAGCTACTAACAAAACTTGGTGCGGGCAAAGAATTGAACCACGAACACACACGAAACAACGCGAAAGGGCAGACACTCTTTTCGTGTTGTTTCGTGTGTGTTCGTGGTTCCATGGTTTTGTTAGCTGCTCTACGCTCTCGACCGGCCGAGATCAAATATGGTGTTGAGTAAAACTTGGCGGCTCGCGCTCTTGCTGTGTGTCTGCGGCGCAACCGTCATCAAGCTTTTTCTCGCGCTCAAGAGCAGCGGGACGCTCGACGTTTTCGCCTTCGGGGAATTTCTCGCAAACATACGCGAAGTGGGCGGCATCGGCGCATATTACCGGACGGGGCGGGCGGGCAATCCTTTCAATCATCCGCCGTTTATGATCCACGCGATCCGCTCGATGGGCTTCCTCGCTGACATCACGCATCTACCCTTTCGCTTCTGGCTTCGCCTCCCCGCCATCGTCGCAGACCTCGGCAATCTCTTTCTGGTCTGGAAGATCATCGAACACACGCCGTCGCTCCGTCTGCCGCCGGCGACGCTCCGGGTGTTGCCTTTATCTCTCGTCCTGCTCGCCGTCTATCCCGGTTCGATCTTGATCTCGGGCTTTCACGGCAACACGGATCCGTTGATGATCTTTTTTGTCGTCCTGTCAATTTACCTTTTGAGCGTGCGGCGTCGGTCGTGGCTGGCGGGCGCGGCCTTCGGGATGGCTGTGAACATCAAGATCGTGCCGCTCGTCTTCGCGCCCGCGATCTTTCTGTTTTTGCCCGACCTGCAAACGCGCCTCAAATTTTTTGCGTCGGCGGCGACGGTCTTCTTCGTCGGCTCGCTGCCGTACCTGTTGCAAGACCCGTTCGTGATCTGGAAAACCGTGTTCGGGTATAAGAGTCTGTACGGCGGATGGGGCTGGACGCGTCTGTTGGTTAAATATCTGACGAGCCTGCCACGGCTGCCGGGCGGGAATGCCGAATTGGCGGGCGCGCATGCATGGATCGCGGCGGCGGGACGCTACTTGATGTTTGCCGCGATCCTCGCCGCATCCTTACGGATGAACCTGCGACGACACAAGCCGCCGCTCTTTTTGCAATGCGCCGTTATCGCCTTCCTGTTCCTCTTCCTGACGCCGGGCTTCGGGACGCAATATCTGGCGTGGCTCGTGCCCTTCATCGTCGTGCTCGGCGCGTGGAGCGCGGGCGTCTATTATTTCACGAGCGCGTGCTACCTCACTGCGATCTATTGGAGCGTCTCGGACGCGGCGCGGCGTGTGCTCGACGTAAAACTGTTGCCCGGAAATTTTTTCTTCGTTCTGGAGCTGGCGTGCTGGCTCTCCATCCTCTTCGCGCTTGTCAGTTGCTGGCGGCTTCTGCGAAATTATGCAGACATGGCGGATGAATAAAACTCTCTGTGCGTCCTCTGTGTGCTCTGTGTCTGCGGTGGTGAGGTTCTTAAAGAAGCATTCACCACAGAGTCACAGAGCACACAGAGGACGCACAGAGAGATAGTTTAAGCGCGACAGATAGGTTGTATGGCTTCGACATGGAAAAATTTGCGTGCGTGGCGCAACGCGATACTGGGGACGTTGCTCGTGTCGGGCGGCGTCGTGGTCGCGGCGGTCACTTCTTGGGCGCGGCGCAGCGGCGATTGGGAGTTGGCGCGCATGGGTGCGATCACGTCGCTCGTCTTCGTCGCGCTCATCACGATCTTCGTCGTGCCGCCGCTCCTGCGCTCGGCACGCAGCGAGGTGGGGCGACTCGATCCGCCGTTTCAGGTGACGACGGGCGGAGTTATCTTTCTCGGCATCTTCCTCTCCGTCGCCTTCGCCGCCTACAACACGGG
>DASYMM010000560.1:0-7164 GCA_036009085.1 Pyrinomonadaceae bacterium
GAGATTTGCACGGCGTCGCGCCCGCAAAGGACGGAAGCGAGTTCTGCCGCTTCCGCGTCGAGCGTTTCGTAGCGCGCGTGCGCGCACGTCGGGCAATCCGGCGATGGAAGCCCAAGTTTGATTCGCCGCCATTCGTTGCGCCACACGTCGAACTGCATAAGCGCGCCGTGCAGGGCGTCCGTGTTTCCCGTCAGCAACTTCAACGCTTCGCTCGTCTGCACGGCAGCGACGATGGAGATGATCGGCATGATGACGCCCGCCGTGTCGCACGTCTCCGCGCTCGCGGCGGGCGGCGTCTCCTCGAAGATGCAGCGCAGGCAGGGCGAGATGTGCGGTCGCACGGTCATGGTCACGCCGTAGGAGCCGACCGCCGCGCCGTAAATCCAGTTGATCGAGTGCTTCACGCACGCATCGTTCAAGAGGTAGCGCGTGGCGAAGTTGTCCGTGCCGTCTATCACCAGGTCGCAATTTTCGATGAGACGTTCGACGTTTCCGAGATGCACGTCCGCGACATGCGGCTCGGCCTCCACGTCCGAGTTGATTTCGCCGATGCGACGCGCGCACGCCACCGCTTTCGGCATGCGCTCGCGCGCGTCGCGTTCGGTGAACATCGTCTGCCGTTGCAGATTCGACTCTTCGACGAAATCACGATCCACTAGCCGCAGATGCCCCACGCCCGCACGCGCCAAAGCCTCCGCCTGCGACGACCCCAACGCGCCGCAGCCGACGACGAGCACACGCGCCGCCCTCAGCCGCGCCTGCCCTTCCCTGCCAATTCCGGCAAACAAAATCTGCCTGCTATATCGCTCTTGCATAAAATTAGAGGTCAGAGGTTAGATGCCGGAGGTTAGGGAACATTCAAAACCGCTCTCTTCTAACATCCGGCGTCTAACCTCTAACCTCTATCCCTGTAGCTGCTTTTCCGCCGCTTCGGTAAACACTTCGAGCGGCGCATCCTGTCCTGTCCACAATTTGAATTGCGCGGCGGCTTGCGCGACGAGCATCGGGAGTCCGCCGAGGGCGTTCTTGCAACCAGCCGTGCGCGCTTCGCGCATGAAACGCGTCTCGCCCGGATTGTAAACGAGATCGTAGGCGCAGCGCGCGCCGCGAAGTTGCGCGGCGAGGGCGGGCGTCTCCGTCTCGCGCGCGCCGCGCGTGCCGAGCGGCGTCGTGTTGATGACGAGATCGAAGTTGTTGAAACGCGCGCCGTCGAGCGTCTGCAAGTGCGCGCCGAACTTTTCTGCCGTCGGCCGTGCGCGCTCCGTGTCGCGCGCGAAGACTGTGGCGCGCGCTCCGGCTTCGCGCAAACTCCACAACACCGCACGCGCCGCGCCGCCCGCGCCGAGCACCGCGACGCGTGCGCCGCGCTCTAGCTCAAACTTGTTAACGAGCGGCGCGAGCGCAGCGGCGGCGTCCGTGTTGTAACCTTTGAGCGCGTCCCCTGCGACGACGACGGTGTTGACTGCGCCGATCTCTTGCGCCGCCGGTTCGATCCAATCGAGCGACGACATGCACGCGCTCTTGTGCGGCGCGGTGACGCTCAGGCCGCGCACGTTCCACTTGAGTTCGCGCGTGCGCGGGTCGGCCATGCGGCGGATGAAGGCTTGCACGTCGCCAATCTCGAAGGGCATGTAAACGGCGTCGAGTCCGAGGGCTGCGAACCCTGCGTTGTGCATGTGCGGCGAGAGCGAATGCGCGACGGGCGAGCCGGCGAGTCCGTAGATTTCCGTCTGCTTGTTGATGAGATTGATGCGATAGAGCGTGCGCAACTCGCGTGCGGTGACTTGACCGGGCGCGGTCGAGTGTTCGCGTGTGAGCGCGCCGAAGGTGAGAAACGCGCCGTGCGCGGGCGCGAGGATGCGCGTCAGGCGTCCGGCCTCGCCCATCGCGACGCAGATCATTTCGCGTCCGGCTCGACGCGCTTCTTCGAGCAGACGGAAGACGTGCAGGGAGTCTGTGATGTCCGCAGCCGCGAAGGCGAGTTTCAGGATGCGCGCGGGGGTTTCGAGCAGGCGCGCGAAAATGTTTTCGAGGTCGGCGGGCACGCGCGCGAAGTCGTGATGCGAACAGATGACCTTGTCCCAGTCAATCAACTTGGCGGCGCGGCGGTTTTCCTCAAGTTGGAAGTGCGCCACCATGTCGAGTTCGAGATCGGCATAGTCGGCGTGCTCGCTGCCCGTCGAAAAATTCTCCGACCAGAAACGAACGCGCCGCTCGAAGTTCAACTCGTCGCCCGGCGCGCGCTCGCCGCCCTGTTCCGGGGCGCGCAGGGTGAGGATGAGCGGGCGCGTGCGTTCGCGGAAGAGGGCGGGCAGTTCGAGCGTCGCCTGTTCAAGCTGCGCTTCGTCTTCCAGACAATCGAGGCGCAACTCGATCAAGTCCGCGTCTTCCGCCGCGCGCCCGACTGCCGCACGCAGTTCCTCCGCGCGTCGCACGCAGACGGGTATGCAGAGCCGGACGCTCGTGTCGGATGTCGCAGAGGAAAACGGATGTGGCATAGGGCTACTGTTGCTAGAGATTCCGGCCAGAGATTCTTTCGCGCCTTTTTCTGCTTCGCGCCTTTGCGCCTCCGGCGTGAAATTCATCTCTACAGAGTCGCCGCGTTGAGAGAACTCGTCTATTGGTCTTTGTCGAGGAGTTTCGTCGTGTTCTCTGTGACGCTTGAGGGCGTGTAGATGTCAACGTGGTTGCGGCGCGGGGGGAGTTCCGTGCCGCCCGCGCGCGGCGCGGAGACGGCGGGCGGGACGTATGCGTTGCCCGTGAGCGACACCGGCTGCTGTTGGTTCGGCTGTCGTTGATAGAGCCGCAGAAACTCCGCGACGCCCGCGCCGAGCGAACCGGCTGCCGGAATCAGCATCCAGAACCACCAGATGTGACCCGCGATCTGGTAGACATCTTTCACCGCGAGCGCGACGACGATGAAGGCTATCCCGACGAAAGTTTTAACGATGGCATAGGTGAGGTTCGGCGGGTCGTCTCTCTTGTGCTTCTCGCGCCGCCCGTGTTTGCCTTCGACCGGCGCATCGGGCGCGCGTCCCTCCAAAGCCTGCGGCACGAGGCTCAGGTTGACGCCGCAGCCGCGACAAAAACTCGCGTCGTCCACGTTCTGCGTTCCGCATTTCGGGCAATACATTTTTCAGAGTCTCCTTTGCCGCGCGCCCTCTGGCCGTAACTCAAGCGCGGGCGGCGGGGTCAAGCGTCTTTCACGACGCGTTCGGGAGGGGCGTCGAGGTGTCTGGTCGTCATTTCCGTGACGCTCGGAGGCGCGTTGTTGAGCATCTCCGCCGTGTCGGGCGACCGAAGCTCTCTGTAGCCGGACGCGCTCTGTAGCGGCGCGGTGCGTTGGCTCGCGTTCTCGGACAGCGGCGAATGACCCGTCAATTGCCTCTGCTCCTGCCGCGCACGCATGATCTGGCCGATGCCGTCGCCGATGGTTGCGAGCGCGGGAATGACGAACCAGATCGTCCACCAGAACGCGCTGCGAAAGACGATCATGCTGATGATGAAGACGCACAGTAAACCGAGCCCCTTGAAGATGTCCTGCACTCCATTGTCCATCCGCGCGGGCTGCGGCGGCTTCTTCCTGCGCTTGCTCATCTTGCGCTCGATCTTCGCCCGCGCCTGATCGACGCCTGTGGGCAAACTTCCCTGCAAAGCCTGCGGCACAAGGCTTATGTCCGCGCCGCACCCGCGACAAAATTTCGCGTCTTCTATATTTTCCACCGCACATTGCGGACAGTACATGCGTCAGCCTCCGTGGGAAAAAAAGTCCGGGGACAGGGTAAAGGTCAAAAGACGCGCTCTTAATGGTTTTCTTTGCGTCTTACGTCTTCTCTTTGCGCCTCCGGCGTGAACTGTCTTGTGGCTTCCCCTTCCCCTTTTTCCCTATATTCTTACTCCTCCCCGTCTTGCCCCTCTTCATACGTCGCAGAGGGCGCGGCGGTTCGTTGTCTTAAAGCCTCGTAGAGCACGACGGCGGCGGCGACCGAGACGTTGAGCGAAGGAATCCGACCGCGCAGAGGGATTCTGACGAGCGCATCGCAACGTTCGCGCACGAGGCGACGCAAGCCCGCGCCTTCGCCGCCAAACAGGAGCGCGCACGGCTGCGTCCAATCCCAATCCGTGTAAGCGATGTTGGCCTCCGCGTCAGTCCCGACAGTCCAGATGCCGCGCTCCTTGAATTCTTCGACGAGCCGCGCGATGTTCGTCGCACGCGCGACGGGCAGATATTCGAGCGCGCCCGCGGCGGCCTTCGCCACCGTCTCCGTCAAACCGACGGCGCGGCGTTCGGGCACGAACAGAGCATGCACGCCCGCGCATTCGGCCGTGCGAATGATCGCGCCCAGATTGCGCGGGTCTTCCACCCCGTCGAGCACGACGGCGAGCGGCGCATCGCTTGTGCCGACGCGCGTCGTCAGTGCGTCCAACAACGCGTCCGCTTCCGCGTAAGCGACGGCGGCGACGTGCGCGACGACGCCCTGATGATTCGCGCCCGCCGCAGCCATTCGCCCCAACTCCGCGCGCGGCGCACGCCTGACGGGCACGCGAAACTCACGCGCCAGTTCAAACAACTCCGCAAAGCGCGCCCCGCCCGCGCCCTCCGCAATCGTGATCCGCTCGATGCGCCTGTGTCCCGCACGCAACGCTTCAAGGACAGGCGACACGCCGTAGAGATGCGACTCGTCAGCCGGTCTCTCGTCACGATGCGCAAAAGTCTCCCGCGCCCCGTTCGCGTCATTCGTGCGAGTTTCATTCCGACGCTCATCCGTCCGAACTTCATTACGCCGCGCTTCATGGCGGCGCGGTTCATTGCGCCGCGCATCGTTACGACGCGGCGCGTCTCCGGCGCGCTTTTCGTCAACGCGCGGTTCGCGTCGCTCGCGCGCCTGTTCGTTGGCGCGTGGCGTGGCGGGTTTCGGTTTGTGCCTGCGAAAATTTTTCATGTGGCTGTCGGGCGCGAGCGCAGGCGAAAGTGGCGCAGCAGTCGCCCGTAGCGCGTGAACTGCGTCTCGTTCGACACGCTCGTCACGGCTTCCGCGTTGTAACGACCGGGGCGTATACGCTTGAGGCTGCCCGCCTCCGTCTGCTCCGCGAGCGGCCACGCGAACTTCAGAAAGGCGCGCACGCTCCGGTAAGAATCATCGTAGGCGGCGGCACGCGCGCACGCGCGCAAAGTCTCCGTGAGGCGTTTAAAATTCTCCGCCGCCGTCAGGCTCTTCTCCGCGCCGAGACACGTATAATCGAAGTTCTCCGCCATGATGCGCCAGTTGACGACCGACCCTGCGAAGTAGAGATCAAGCGCGCTCTCGTCCGTCTGAAACTCGCGCGTCTCGACCACTTCCGCGTCCGCGCGTCGCCCGCCGCGCCGTTCCTCCACCTCGATCCGTTTCCGCGCGATGCGCCCCGCGACGAGCAACACAAGCTCCGTCCATTCCACGCGCTCCGCATCAGTCTCCGCGCTCGCCCAACCTTCGAGCGCGTCCGCGCCGATCTCAAGCCTGCGAATCCGCTTCGGCGCGTGCGTCTCGACGCCCAACGCTTCGTCCGTCACCGTCTCGACCTGACAACCGAGCGCGCCGAGTTTTCGCTCGACTAGCGACGCCTCTTCGCGCGAAGCGACGCGCGCCAGAGGCAAATACCCGCCCGCCCTCAACATCTCGCGCAACTGCCCCGCCTCCACACGCAACAACGCAGCCGCCTCCGACAAACTATCCACGCTCAACTCACACGCCGCCCCCTGCGGCACGAGCACGACGTTGAAACCCTGCTCCCAAGCCTCCAAAGCCCTGAGCGTCGGGCGACGCAAATCCCGCCCCGCCTCGCCCACAGGCAACACCGCGCCGCAATAGAGACAGTTCATGCGCGTCGGCGGATTCGCGCGCACGCACGCCTCGCACGCCACCATCTCCCCCGGCGCAAACGCACGCGCCGCAAGTTGCGCGCCCGCGTCTTCATCCGGCAACGGCAGTTCGTCGTCTTCCTTCGACAAGTCTTTACGCTCCCTTCCCGTGATTATACGTCGCGCCCCCCGCTTTGCAATCACAACTTCGGAACCGCCGCCGCGCTCCTATCGCATCAAAAGATAACTCTTGTAGAAATCCGACCGCACGGGCACAATCTACCCACTCGCTGCCCGACGGCCGGACGCTCTAGCTTGGAATCGATCTTTCTCACAAAAACTATGTCTCACCAACTAAAAGTAATGATCAGCAGCACCGCACGCGACCTGCCACTGCACCGCGAGCAATTGATGCGCGCGTGTCTGCGGCAGGGCATGTTCCCGATGATGATGGAGGACTTGCCCGCCAGCGACGCAGAAGCCATCTCGGCTTCGCTCAAGATGGTTGATGAGGCAGACATCTACCTCGGCGTCTTCGCACATCGTTACGGCTACGTGCCGGAGGAGAACAACCCGCAGCAGATTTCCGTCACCGAGATGGAATACAAACGCGCCGTCGAACGCAAAATCCCGCGCCTCATCTTCAACATTGACAAGAATCACGCGCTCGCCGACTTCACCATCAACGACATTGACACGGGCGAGAACGCCGCGAAGCTCGCAGAGTTTAAGAGTCGCGTCGAGAACGAGAACATCGTCAACTTCTTCCAATCGCCCGCCGACCTGCGCGCGCACGTCATCAACAGTTTATCGAAACTACGCGAACCCGATCTCTCCACCTTTCATTACATCAGCGACATCCCCGAACCGCCCGAAGCCTTCATCGCGCACCCCTACACGCTCCTGCAAACTCACCGCCTCGTCGGTCGCCAACCCGAACTCAACCTCCTCACCGACTGGGTCGCCAAGCCTGCCGCGACGATCTACCGTGCGCGCATTCTCAACGTCGTCGCCGTCGGCGGCCTCGGCAAAAGCGCGCTCACCTGGAAATGGTTCAACGACATCGCCCCCCAAGAGATGTCGCCCCTCGCCGGTCGCCTCTGGTGGAGCTTCTACGAATCCGACGCGACGTTCGAGAACTTCGTCGCGCGCGCACTGGCTTACACGACACGCCAGAAGCTCGACGAGGTGCAACAAATCCCAGCGCCCGAACGCGAGTCGCAACTGCTCGCCGCGCTCGAACGCGAGCCGTTCCTCCTCGTGCTCGACGGCTTGGAGCGGATTCTGATCGCTTATGCACGCATGGACGCGGCGCGCCTTGAAGA
>DASYMM010000561.1:0-6627 GCA_036009085.1 Pyrinomonadaceae bacterium
GCCTACGATCTGGATGCTCTCGATGCTCAAGTCGTCGGGCAATGCGTCAACGAGATGACCGGGCAGCGCATGCTCGACCCCGACACAGTGCCCGACGACTTGAGCATCGAGAGCATCCAGATCGTAGGCCGCTACGCGCTCACCTTCCGCTGGAGCGACGGCCATCAAACCGGCATCTACAGCTTTCGCCTCCTGCGCGGACTCTGTGAACAGCACGACGAAATCCGTGATGGGGGCGACAAACACTAAAGAGATACGTCCTGACTTGTCACCTGTCACCCGTCACTTGTCACTGTCTTATTATGATTGAAGCTAAGAAAATTCTGGTGGCGGAAGACGACGAGGTCACGCGTCAGTTGATGTGCATGACGCTGGAGCGGCAGGGCTTTGAAGTGGTGACTGCCGAAGACGGCATACAGGCTTACGATTTCGCTCTGATTCAGCGTCCTGATCTGATCATCACGGACGTTTCCATGCCCGGCGCAGACGGCGCGCACTTCGTCCGCCGCGTGCGCGACACGGCGGGGATCGCACAGACTCCGATCATCGTCACCACCGGATTCGGCACGGGCAGCGCGACCTTCACGCTCACCATCGGCGCGGACGCTTACGAACCGAAGCCCGTCGACCCGGAGAGCTTGCTGGCGACGGTGCGGCGGTTGTTGTCCGAAGGCGACGCTTCAAGCGTGGAACGTAGTGCGGGGGCGGATAATTTTTAGCAGGGATTTTTCTAGCGGCAGTTGAGAGGGGTTTAATATCAAGGGGGCGCGGAGAGGAAGATGCAGGAAGCAATCGGATGGATCAGTTCGTTGATACTCGTGCTGACCATCGGCAAGCAGGTTTTCAAACAGTGGAAGGAAGGATCGAGCGAGAACGTTTCAAAGTGGCTCTTTATCGGGCAACTCGCCGCGTCCGCAGGCTTCACGATCTACAGTTGGATGGTCGGCAACTGGGTCTTCGTCGTGACCAACGCGATCATGCTTTTGAACGCGCTCGCCGGACTCTTCATCGTGCTGCATCATCGCCGACGCGAGCGTCGGGAAGGGAAGACGGGGAGTGCGGGCAAGGCCGCCAGCGGAGGACTCAAGGCCGAGCGCGCTTGAGTTCGTTTCCCGTTCCGCAGTATTTTTAACTTATGAACGAGAGAGATTTTTTCAACGAGCAACAGGAAGCGAAGCGCGCCACCTACAGTTGCCCGCATTGCCGCGAGCGCGCCGACTACGAAGTGCGCTGGCTCAAACGGACGAAGAAACGCGACCTGCCGCGCAACGCGAGCGAACAGGATCGCGCCCGCTTCCGCAATTCGCGCGACTACATGGTGCGCATAGACGACATGCTCGACTGCAAGAACCCGCGCTGCCGCCGTCGCTTCGACATCCCGAACGCGCAATCCGTCGTCTTCATCTAGCGCGCGTCTCTCAAGAGAGAACCGCCCTCGAAAGGAGAGCAAAACATGGAAGAGTTGATCAAACAGGTGAGCGAACGCTCCGGCATCAGCGAGGCGCAGGCGCGCAAGGCCGTGGACACCGTGATGAACTACATGCGCGACAAACTGCCCGCCTCCGTCTCCGGCACGATTGACAGCGCGCTCGGCGGCGGCGCAAACGTCGCGGGCAATACCGCCGACACCGCACAAAACGTGCTCGGCAACATCGGCGGCATGTTCGGGAAGAAAGAGTAATAAGCCGTACAGGTAAGACTCACCACCGCAGACACAGAGAACACAGAGGGGGCACAGAGATCAATTAAGTCTCTGTGCCCCCTCTGCGTCCTTTGCGTCTCTGCGGTGAGGGTTTTAGTTCACACTTCGTCGTAACGCTTGAGTTTGCGATAGAGCGTCGAGAGGTCTATGCCGAGGATGTTGGCGGCGCGGGCTTTGTCTTGGTTGACGGCGGCGAGGGTTTCGAGGAGGTGGCGGCGTTCGATTTCGGCGAGGGTGGGGCGGAGGCCGTCGGGGTCGCGGAGGGCGACGCCTGCTGCGCCGGCCGCTTCGCGCACGCGCGGTGGGAGACTGTCGAGATCAATGCGCTCGCCGCTCAGGGTGAAGGCGCGTTCGACGGCGTTCTGCAATTCGCGTACGTTGCCCGGCCAGCGATAGTTGATGAGCGCGGACATGGCTTCCGGTGCGATGGCTTTCTCCGCCTCGCCCTGTTCGTGCGCCGTGCTCGTGATGAAATGGCGGACGAGCAGCGGGATGTCTTCGCGCCGCTCACGCAGGGGCGGCAGGTGAATCTCGATGACGTTCAGACGGTAGAACAAATCCTCTCGGAAACGACCTCCTTCGACTTCCTTTTCCAGATCACGATTCGTCGCGCAGATGATACGCGCGTCGAAGGAGACGGGCGCGGTCGCGCCGACGGGCAGGACTTCGTGTTCCTGCACGGCGCGCAACAACTTGACCTGCATCGACGGGGTGACTTCGCCGATCTCGTCCAGAAAGATCGTGCCGCCTTCCGCCGCGCGCAGGAGTCCGGGCTTGTTGGCGGTCGCGCCGGTGAAAGCGCCTTTGGTGTGGCCGAAGAGTTCGGATTCGAGGAGCGTTTCGGGGAGCGCGCCGCAGTTGATGGCGAGAAACGGGCGCGCGTCGCGCGTGCTGTGATGATGGATGGCGCGCGCGATCAGTTCTTTGCCCGTGCCCGATTCGCCTTCGACGAGAATGTTGGTGTTTGTCGCCGCCACTTTCTCGACGAGTCGAAAGACCGACTGCAAAGCCTCGGACGTGCCGATGATCTCGGAGAAACTATAACGGCGTTCGAGTTCGCGCCGGAGCGCGCGGTTCTCGCGAAAGAGTTCGCGCTGGCGGATGGCGTTCTTGACGGACTGCAACAAATCTTCGTTGACGAAGGGCTTCGTGATGTAGTCATACGCGCCTTTGCGCAGCGCGGCGATGGCCGAATCCACGGACGAGTAAGCGGTCATCACGATGACGAGGGCTTCGCCGTCAATGTCCTTGATGCGGTCGAGCAGGGCGAGGCCGTCCATGCCCGCCATGCGTATGTCCGTGAGCGTGACGGCGACATCTTCGGCGGCGAAACGTTCCAGAGCCTCTTCGGCGTTCGCCACCTGCACGACGCGATAGCCGGCCTCTTCGAGCAGGCCGGAAAGAATGACGCGCATCAGGTCTTCGTCTTCTGCGATAAGTATGAGCGGTTGTGTGTTCATGTTACTCGGTACCATACGTTAGGCGTGCGGGGATGAAGCCCAAAGGATCACCCCTAGGATAGCTAAAAGTAAAGGGACGCTTGCCAGAAGCGTGCCCGCCGTCAATCCGCTCCACGCTTGTTCACGGGAGCGGGCGCGGGCGATGAGCACGAGGCCGATGATCGTCAATAGTAGGCTCAGGGGCAGGATGAAAACGAGTCCGATCAAGATGAAGGCATATGCGTTGTATCCGCTGTGATACATCAGAAGGGTGGCGACGGCGGGCGCGGCGGAGAAGGGGATGAAGAGACGCTTGCGCACGCGGTCGTCTTGAAAGAACAGGAAAGGCAGTATGACTAACGTAAGCACGCCGGGTATTAAAAAAATCATCGTTCAACCCTCTCGCGGCTGACGGCGTCGGCGACATTCGCGCGTTCAGCTTCCGCCATTCTCTTGAAGTGTGCGTTGTGATGGACGAGAAAACGCGTCATGTAGCTTTTGAGAAAAAGCGCGTCGGCGATTTTGCCGAGCAGGCCGAGCGGCGAGGCGTAGTCAACGTCGTCGATGATGCGCGTCGTGCCGCCGCCCGACTCGATGAAGCGGTGCGTGTGCCACCAGTGCGCGAACGCGCCGCGTTGCATCTCGTCCACAAACATGTGTGGACGTTCGCAGGCCACGATCTTTGAAGTGAGCCGCTGGCGCACGCCGAAATGGACGGCTTCCCATGTGACCGTGTCGCCGAGTCGCAACTGTCCCTGCGTCACACCGGCCACGGCGCGCCCGTGCCCCGCCGCTTCGTGGATTTGCACGTTCAAATTGAGATCGAAGCAGAGTTCGACAGGCGCGGCGACGTAAGTTTCCAGATGAATCTTCGGCATGCTTGATTCTCTTATTGTGTGCCGGCCACGATGGGCAGCGAGACGGAGATGCATGTGCCGCGACCATTATTGTTCGGTGCGACTTCGATGCGCCCGCCGTGCGCCGTGATGATGCCGTAGCAGACGGCGAGGCCGAGGCCGGTTCCGGTGCCGGCGGGCTTGGTGGTGAAGAAGGGATCGAAGATGTGCGCGCGATGTTCGGGGGCGATGCCTGCGCCGTTGTCGGCGATCTCGATCAGGAGTTCGTGCGTGTTGCTGTTGAAGGTGGTGCTGACTTGAATGTCGCCGCCTTCGGGCATGGCGTCGCGGGCGTTGAGCAGTAGATTGAGAAAGACCTGTTGGAGTTGGTCTGTGTCGGCGGAGACGAGCGGGGCGGAGTCGTCGTAGCGCGTGTTGAGCGTGAGCCGTTTGAAATCTTTGTCGAAAGAGGCGAGGCGGATGCTGGCTTCGAGCGCGTGGCGCACGTCGAGCGGGGCGCGTGCGGGCGGGCGCGTGCGCGCGAAGTCCATCATGTCGCGCAGGACTTGCGTGATGCGCGCGATCTGCGTGGAGATGAGACGCAGCATCTCGCGCGTCTCCGCGCTCTGTGTGTCGCCGTCATTTGCGGCGGCGCGCGTTTGCAGAATTTGAATGAGCGACGAGATGGAGGCGAGCGGGTTGTTGACTTCGTGCGCGACGCCTGCGGCGAGCGTACCGGCGGCGGCGAGTTTTTCGGTGCGGATGAGTTGCTCGCCCATCGTGCGCAGGTGTTCGATGTCGCTCGCCATCTTGCGGCTCATTTCGTTGAAGGAGGCGGCGAGCAGCCCGACCTCGTCGTTCGTGCTGCCGACCTGAACCTGCGTGCCGTATCTGCCGCCCGACACCTCGACCGCCGCTTCGGTCAGACGCCGGAGCGGGCGCGAGATGATGCGTATGACGAGCGCGACGAGGAGCAAATTCGGCACAAGCGCGCTGACGATGCTGAAGACGAGATAACGCCGCCAAGCTTCGGGCGTCCCCGCGCCGAAGCTCCACCAGACAATCGGAATTTGCAGCGCGGCGAAACTGAGCACGGCGACAAGCGCGATGGAGAGCGCGACTTTATAAGCGATGGGAAAGAGCCGGAATTGGTCGAGCGCGGATTGCAGCGAGAAGAGTTTGAAGTTTGAGATGGCGTAGGCATAGACGAGCACGCCGGGGAGGACGAAGATCGCGCCGTAAGGCAGCAGTGAATAATTATTGACGAGCGGGAGCACTACGCTGACGAGCGTGGTGAGCGCGCCGGTCAGAGCGAGTGCACAGAGGATCGCGCCGAGTTGTTGTCCCCAGAGTTCGCGGCGATAGCGTCGGAATTTTCTATAGAGCAGCGCGAAGCCGTAGCCGAAGAGGATGTAGATGTAGAGGCCGAAGGCGTAGGCGAGCGGGCGGAGTTCGAGGTTGAACTGTTGGCCTGCGAAGCTCACGTCCTGCCACATCAAGTTGGCGAGCGTGGCGGGGATGAAGACCGCGCCGGGCGCAAACAGCACTGCGGCGCGTTTGTAGGGCACGGCGCGATTTTCGGGAAAGAGCCAAGCGAAGACGACGAGCGAGTATTGGAGCACGAGCGCGATGATGAAACTCGCGTTTGCCCACCACACGGCGGAGGCCGCGTGCCCGCTGAACTCCCAGAGCACGATGTCTTTGACCGTCCAGAGCGCGAGGCAGAGGACGAAGGCGGCGAAGGTTTGGTGCGTGCGGCTGCGCGGCGCGGCGACGAAGACGTAGAAGCCGAGCAGCACGAGCAGGAACAGAGAGAGCAGGAGTAGGAGCAGTAGCACGGAAGATTAAGGTAATTTGTTGGCTAACGCTGACGATAGCCAATCGCCCGGCAGTAAAAGCCGGAAGATTAAAGCAGGCAATGCGCCGGCACAAATGAACCACATGCTATCGTTCAGCCTGAACAGAAAAGGGCTGTCAATATCAAGCGTCTGGCCGAACATGATTGAAGCCAGAAATCCTATGAGTCCGCCGAAGAGCATGAACAGCAGCGGATTCGTCCAACGCATCTGGCGGTAGAGCGTGAAAACCGGATAGCCGAAAAGCATAACCGCCGCATATGCGAAGAAGCCGTGTACGATAATGTACGCGGGAGCGTCCCGGAACTGGAATGTTCCCTGTTGCCACGCCATGAGCATCAGCACGAACGGCGTGACCAAGGGAGAGATCAAGAATGCGGACTTTATTCTTGCCTGTGTAGTCATATCAAAATGGGAGGACATGCGGGCTGAGAATCAAGGCCGCGATGGTTAGCACCACGCCGCACGCGAGCGGCCAGAAATGGCGCGCGTCAATCATACCACCGCGCGCCGTGAGACGGTGAAGCAGTGTGAAAGACGCGAAGGCCACGATGCCGACGGGAGTGGCGATAGCGGCTCCCACGATGGCACCCACACCGAACGCCAGCAGCCCGCCCGCCGCTCCGGTCGTTACGCCCCACGCGATGCCTTTCCCAAGCGCGTGAACAAACATTCGATGCCAGCCGCGACGCTCAACTTGAGCAACGTTCCTTCCGGTTAAACGTCCCATCCCGAAGCCGACCAGCGCGCAGGTGAAATTCATCAATGAAAAAAAGATGAAGTAGCCCAACCGT
>DASYMM010000562.1:0-3343 GCA_036009085.1 Pyrinomonadaceae bacterium
ACGTTGCCCTGATCTTTCACTTTGCCCGTCTTCGGTTCGAGCACGACGTATTGAATATATAAATCTTCGGTGCGGATGTCGCCTCTGCCGGTCGGGTCGAAACCCGCGCGGTCGCTCTTCAATTCGAGCCAGAGGATGAAAGCCTCCGTCTCGGCCTTCGCGCGTTTGTTCGCCTCGCCGCGCGTCATGCTCTCCTCGACGCCAAGCTTCAAATTTTTGCTATCGCGCAAACGTTGGACGACCGCGCCCTGCAATAAATCTTCCGCCCCGCGCGCGAGCATGCGCATGGGCTGCGAATAACTCCCGACGAGCAGCGAAATCGGCGCGGCCTCCGGCTGCTCCTTCTTAACGACGGCGGCAGGCTCCGCGGCCTTCGGCACGGGCGGATCGTTCTTCGGCGTCTGCACCCGCCGCCCCGCCTGCCCATAACCCACACCCGACACCAGCAACACGAGCAACACACAACTCCACAAGTTGAACACGTTTCGACGCGCCCACGCACTCTCTTGGTAAATCGGAATTTTGAGTTTCTGCATAACTACTTCATTCCCGCAGCATCAACGCTCAAAGTGTTAACGCAAACTTTGATGCCGACTCACTTAATTCCGGCACGACGACCGTTAAACTTTTCCGCCGAGCGGCTTGCCGCACCGATTGCAAAATCTGGCCGACGGGTCGCGTTGCGGCGCGCCGCAGTTTTCGCAGGTCAAACCGTGTCGCAGGTCTGCGCCGCAGGTGGCGCAGAAGGCCGCGCCCGTCGTGTTGGTCGCGCCGCAGTTGCCGCAGCTTCCGGGCACGGGGGGCACGTAGCCTCCGGCCTTGCGCGCGATGTGCGCCTCGATGATCTTCCAGGAGTCTTCCGTCAGGCGGTGCTGCCAGTACGCGCCGAGCGCGGGCAGCGCGAGCAACAGTCCGGCCGAGAGGATGACGGCCACCGCCGCCACCGCCGCTTTGTCCAACCACTTCTGCATCCCGATCTCGACGCGCGTGCCGCCGTGCTCCGGCGTGATCTTGAGCGTGAGCGCGGCCGATAGTCCCGTCAGATCGCGCAGCGTGCCGGATTTGCGCGCTTGCAGCACGGCGGTCTGCGCCACCTGCATGCTTTGCACTTCATAGTCGCCCTCGTCGTAAAGTTTGCGCAACTCCGCGACCAACGCCTGCACGTCAACCTCTACGCCCGGATAATATCTGTTGTCCATAAATTCCCCCGCGTCCTTTCCGTTCTATCTTCAACGCGCCTTTTCGCGTAAACTCATTCTACGCTCAAACGCGCCTGACAGTTCAACCGGACGCGCATTCTTCCGAGGAGACACGACCCACATGAAAGCACTTTTGCGCGGCCTGCTCGCGCTGCTTCTGACTCTCAACTTCGTCTGCGCCGGACTTTCGACCCGGCACGCCCACGCGCAAAGCAGGGAAGCCGCGCTCGCCCCGCTCGACGGTTTCACCGCCGCCGAATCCATTACGCAACGACAACTCGAAGAACGTTTTCGCGCCGTGCCGCAACCCGCCGCCGCGCGCGAACATTCGCGCACGCTCACACGCGAGCCGCACGTCGCGGGCACGCCCGCAGATTACCAGACCGCGCTCTACGTCCGCGACCAACTACGCAAGTTCGGCATCTCTGCCGAACTCAAAGAATATCAAGTGCTGCTCCCCTATCCGAAACGCCCCACGGTGCTCGAACTCGTCGCCCCGCGCCGCCAGCGGCTCGCCTTGCAGGAAGCCGTCCTCCCGCAAGACCCTTCATCCTCTCACGCAAACATCATCCCGCTCTTCAACGGCTACTCCGCGACGGGCGACGTGACCGCGCCGCTCGTCTACGTCAACTACGGTCTGCCGGACGACTACGCCGCGTTGAAAAAGATCAACGTTGACGTGCGAGGCAAGATCGTCCTTGCGCGTTACGGTCGTTCGTTTCGCGGCGTGAAGGCGAAGGTGGCGGAAGAGAACGGCGCGGTCGGTCTGATCATCTACTCCGACCCGGCCGACGACGGTTACGCGCAGGGCGACGTTTACCCGAACGGCCCCTGGCGGCCTGAAACTTCGGCGCAGCGCGGCTCCGTCCTCTACCTCTTTCAATATCCCGGCGACCCGCTCACGCCCGGCAAGCCCGCCATCGCGGGCACGCCCCGGCTCAAGCAGGACGACCCGACGCTCAACATCCCGCGTATCCCCGTCCAGCCGATCTCTTACGGCGACGCGCGCCGCCTGCTCGAACCCTTGCACGGCGCGGTGCGCCCCGCGGGTTTTCAGGGCGGGCTGCCGTTCCCTTATCACGTCGGCGGGACGGAGGACGTGCGCGTGCATTTGAAGACCGAGATGGATTTTCAAATCCGTACGATCTGGAACGTCATCGGTCGCATCGAAGGCGCGGAAGAGAAAGATCGCTGGGTCGTGCTCGGCAATCACCGCGACGCCTGGACGTTCGGCGCGGTTGACCCGAACAGCGGCACGAGTGCCATGCTCGAACTCGCGCGCGGCTTCGGCGAGTTGCTTAAACAGAACTGGCGACCGCGCCGCACGATCATCTTCGGCAGTTGGGACGGCGAGGAACACGGCCTCATCGGTTCGACCGAGTGGGTGGAGGAGAACGCCGCCGAGTTGCGCGAGCGTGCCGTCGCTTATCTCAACATGGACTCGGCCGTCTCCGGCGCAAACTTCGGCGCGTCGAGCGTGCCGACTTTGTGGAAACTCATACGCGCGGCGGCGCGCGACGTGCGCGACCCGAAAACCGGAAAGTCCGTCTATCAAGCCTGGCAGGATCGCTCGCGCGAGTCGCGCCCCGAAGCCGAGTTGACCGACGCGAGCGCAGGCAGCGACGCGCCCATCGCGGAGGCACGCATCAGCGCGCTCGGTTCGGGGTCGGACTACACGCCCTTCCTCCAGCACATCGGCGTCACCTCGCTCGACATGGGCTTCGGCGGCGACTACGGCGTCTATCACTCGGCCTACGATTCCTTCAACTGGATGACGAAATTCGGCGACCCCGATTTCGTCTATCACGTCGCCGCCGCGCAAATCTGGGGCACGCTTGTCCTCCGTCTCGCCAACTCACGCGCGCTCCCGTTCGACTACGCGGACTACGCCGCCGAACTCCGCGACTTCATCAACGAGACGCAGAAGACCGCCGCCCGCCGCAAACTCGCGGACGACTTCGACGCGAAAGCCCTGCTCGATGCCGTCAAAGATTTAAGCGACGAGGCGGCGCGCGTCGAGTCTCGCCGGAACGCTCTGCTCGAAGAGATCGAATCGCGCCTCCGCGTCGGCGACAGAGAGCCGCGCGCCCAGATGCCGCTCAAGCGCATCAACGACAGCCTCATCGCCGCCGAACGCGCGCTCA
>DASYMM010000563.1:0-7803 GCA_036009085.1 Pyrinomonadaceae bacterium
CCACATTGAACATTTGTCCATGCTGCGGTTCAAAGACGAACGGCGATCTTTTGGCGGAAGCCTGTGCGGCTTGCGGCGCGCACGCTGTCGGCCCGCCGCTGGCGCGTCCTGAGCGCGAACTTCCCTCCTACCTGAGCGCGCTCGCGGTCGGCGCAAGCAGCGCACTGCTCCTCGTCGTCTTTCTCATCAACACCGTCTTCGCCCTCTTCGAGCAAAAGCCCCTGTCGTTCGAGTTCTGGAACGTCGTGGCCGCCGGGGAAACCGCCGCGTGGCGTCTGAAATGGCTCGCGCTGCCGCTCTCGCTCGTCATCATCTGGGCGGGCGCGCGCGTCTCGAACAGGATCGCACGCGAACCGCAACGCTTTACGGGGCTGAGACTCGCGAGCGCGGGCTTTACGCTCTCCGTGCTGCTGGCCGTCGGCCTGACCGTTTTGATCGGGCTGACGATCCCGGAACGCATACGCCAGCGCGAGCGCGGCATCGAAGCCGCGAAGAACGTCGAGGGCTACGAAGCGATCAAGGTGCTCTACGAATACCGCGCGCGCTTCAACTCGTTTCCGGCGACCGCAGAAGATTTACAGAAACTGCCAGACCCCGACGGCTCGGTCGCGCGTCTGATCTCCACGATGCGTTCCGAGGCTTACGAACCGCAATCGGCCATCGCCGCGCTGCCGCCTCCTTCGGCGACGAAGACGCGCGCGCCCCGCGCCGCAGTCAACGTGCCGATCCGTCCCGTCGCTCTGCGCACGGACATCGGCGCGGATGTCGCGGGCGAAGCTCTCTCTTTCACCAACTACAAACTGCGTCTGCCGGGTAGAGACAAAACGCTTGGCACGGAAGACGACCTGATGATCCGCGACGGCGTGATCGTCCCCGCACCATTGCTGCCGCAGACGGCTTCTTCGCGCACCGGAGCGACGACAGGCAACAGCAGCAGCCAGCCGAAACCCTAACGCGCGCCTCACACAAGCGAATGGGACTATTCGATCTCTTCAAGCGGAAGCAAGTTGACACGGAAGCCGCGCGCCGCGCTCTCCTGATGCGCACGGGGCGCATCGGCGAAGGCGTCGTCCTCGACGTGACCGCGACCGACGCCAACGAAATCACGCACGTCTTCTACAGCTACAACGTCAACGGCGTCGAATACGAATCATCCCAAAGCCTCGACGACGCTCAACGCCAGCATCAAGCCGACTATTATCCCGGCGCACGCATCACCGTCCGCTTCGACCCCCGCCGCCCCGCCAACTCAGCGGTGGTGTGAAAAGCTCTCAGCCATCAGCCGTCAGCTATCAGCAATGATCGCTCGTCAGTAGTCAGCCATCCGCGAAATCTGTTAAAACTAACTCCCTACTGATTTATAAATGCTGACTGCTGATAGCTGATAGCTGACGGCTCTCTTATGTTTCAAAAAATCCTGATCGCCAACCGGGGCGAGATCGCCGTGCGCGTGCTGCGTGCGTGCCGCGAGTTGGACATCGCGACTGTCGCCGTCTATTCCGAGGCGGACGCGAGCGCGCTCCACGTGCGTCTCGCCGACGAAGCCTACCTCGTCGGAGCCGCGCCTTCCGCAGAGAGTTATCTACAAATCGAACGCATCATCGAAGCGGCGCGACGTTCGGGCGCGGAGGCGATTCATCCCGGTTACGGTTTCCTCGCGGAGAACGCGGAATTTGCGCGCGCCGTCGCGGCGGCGGGCTTAACATTTATCGGGCCTCCAGCCGAAGCGATGGAGTTGATGGGCTCGAAGACGAACGCCCGGCGCGCGGCCATCGCGGCTGGCGCGCCCGTCGTGCCCGGCACGACCGAAGCATTGCGCTCGACGGAAGAGGCGCGTGAGACGGCGACGCGTTTCGGTTATCCCGTGATGCTCAAGGCTGCGGCGGGCGGCGGCGGCAAAGGCATGCGGCTCGTCGCGGACGCGGACGAGATCGCTTCGGCCTTCGCGGCCGCGCAGTCCGAAGCGCAAGCGGCTTTCGGCGACGCTTCGGTCTATCTGGAAAAGGCCGTCGAACGCCCGCGCCACATCGAGATTCAAATCTTCGCCGACGCGCACGGCCACACAGTACATCTCGGCGAGCGCGAATGCTCCATTCAACGACGCCACCAGAAGGTGATCGAAGAATGTCCTTCGCCGATTAACGACGCGAGTTTGCGCGCGCGGATGGGGGCGGCGGCAATCGAGATCGCGCGTGCGGCGAATTACGTCGGCGCGGGCACGGTCGAGTTTCTAGTTTCGGACGTGACGCGCGAGTTCTACTTTCTAGAGATGAACACGCGCCTGCAAGTCGAGCATCCGGTGACGGAACTCGTGACGGGCATTGATCTCGTGCGCGAGCAGATCACTGTCGCCGCAGGCCAGCCGCTCTCCTTCACGCAGGACGAAATCGAGTGGCGCGGTCATGCCATCGAGTGCCGCGTCTATGCGGAAGACCCGGAGAATAATTTCCTGCCCTCGCCCGGTCGCATCACCACCTTGCGCGTCCCCGCGGGGCCGAACGTGCGCGACGACGGCGGCGTCTACGAGGGCACGGAAGTTTCCATCTACTACGACCCGATGATCTCGAAACTCGCCGCGTGGGGACGCACGCGCGAAGAAACCATCGCACGCCTGCGCCGCGCGCTCGCCGAGTACACCGTCGGCGGCATCAAGACGACGCTTCCCTTCTTCCGCGAGATCACGCGCGACGCCGAGTTCATCGCCGGACAACTCGACACAGGCTTCATCGAACGCTTCAACGCGCGTCGCGCCGCCGCCCTCGAAGCCGCGCAAGATGAAGCGGCATCCGGTGAAGAGATTGTCAGACGCGACATGGCGATCATCGCCGCCGTGCTCGCCGATGATCGCGGGGCGAAATTCGCATTACCGTCGCAGCAACAGCCAGCGGCGGCGCGCGGCATGGAGTCCAGCCGTTGGAAACTCGCCGGACGAACGGCGCTCCATCAATCTCGCAGTTGAGCGGCGTTCGTCGCGTGAGGCTTGACGCGCGTTTATCCGTTGGGCGACGAAGTAGCGGCCGGCGACTTGACGTGTTAATCGCCGGTAGATTGATCTGTCATGCATCAACCATACCGGCGATTAAACTGCGTCGCACGTCAGGCATCAGAAGATGCGTAGGGTGAACATGCGCGGGAGCGACGTGGTGGCAGCCGTGCGATCCAGCGAGACTTCGACGTAGTACAAGTTAGAGGTGAAGTCTATAGGAGTCGGGATGGTACATCTCGCGCACGGGAAATCATTACTCCGGTTTCTGGCGAAGCAGAGTAGCTGCGGCGTGGTGTCACAGGTTTTGATCCGAAACAGCTTGGCTTCGATGATGGTGTTGATCGGCGCATTCGACCCCATTTCCAGCGTCGTCCAGCCGGGGAAGTTCGGATCGGAGTTGTTGTCGAAGGTGTTCGTCACGTTGTAGCGGGCGACGATGAAAGTTCCGGTCGAGCCGGGTCTGAACCCGATATCGGCCGAGCCGAAAGCGTGGAAGTTGGCGGAAGCCTCGTCAATGACGCCGGTTGAGCCAACCGCCGTCCAGGGCGAACGGACGGCCTGAAAAGGCACAGGCTCAGGTGAAGTGGCAGCGGCTTCCGTCGTGCGCGCGGCGTTAAAACGCTTCGCGCCGAGCGGCGACAGCAAGACTGTGGCGAGCATCAGGCAGATCAACGCCGCGACGAACAATAACTTTCTTCCGCGTGGTTTTGAGGAATCGTTTTTTAACATGAGGAGTCTCCTTCCGTTGGTCGGTAGTGCTTCCGTCAGGCTGCGCCGTTGAAGGTGTCTCCGGTAGCGTGAGGCCGGGCGAAAGAACCGCTGTGAGTTAGCCAAAGTGGACGGCGAGGTGGGCTTGGAGGTTAAGTCTGAAGCGCACTGTGAAGTGCGCGATAAAGTGAGAAGGCTCCAAGCTGGTTAAGGCTTATACAACGGACGCATACGCGTGTCAAACTAACTCTTAATTTACGATGAAACTCATAGCAGAAATAGCAGGCGCAACACATAACTGCGAAATCCGGCGCGAAGGCGCGCGGGTGTGGGCTGAGGTTGACGGGCGGCTTTACGAAGTGGAAGCGCATGAACCGGAGGCGGGCGTCTATCTTTTAAAGTCGGGCGGCGGGGTGTACGAATGTCGCGTCGAGGGCGGCGCGGGGCGCGCGCGCGGGTCGAGCGAAGTGCGCGTGCGCGACTCTGCTTACGAAGTGACTTTGATCGATCCGAAGCGTCTGCGCGGCGCGCGCGGCGCGGGCGCGGAGGCGAGCGGGCGGGCACAGGTCGTGGCTTCGATGCCGGGGAAGGTTGTGCGCGTGCTGGTCGCGGAGGGCGCGCCGGTGGAAGCGGGCGACGGGTTGGTCGTCGTCGAAGCGATGAAGATGCAGAACGAGTTGAAGTCGCCGATGTCTGGAACGATTGTTGAACTGCGCGCCGAGGCGGGCGCGACCGTCAACGCGGGCGACGTGCTGGTCGTCGTTGAATAGGGGTTGAATAGGGGTCGAGTGAGGATCGAATCAAGGTTGAACGAAAATCGAATGAGTGAAGCGGAGGCGACGACAGTCGCACACGAAGATTTGCGCGTGCTGCTGTGGGACATTGACGGGACGCTGCTCCGTTCAACGCGCATGGGCGCGTTCAAGGATTACACCGCCCCCGCGCTCGAAAGCATCTTCGGGACGGCGGGGCGTATTCACGGCATGCGCGTCTCCGGCATGACCGACTTGCAGATCATCTGCGAAGCCCTGCGCGACGAAGGCATCACGACCGAACAGGTGCGCGAGCGCGTCGGAGAAATTCGCACGCGCTTCATGTCCGAAATGGAGCGCGTTGCGGCGCGTGCGGCGCAAGATGAGACCCCGCTCTTTGCACTTCTCGCGGGCGCGCGTGAAATCTTGGAACGCGTCGCCGCTCATCCGCGTTATCTCTCGTCGCTTTTGACGGGCAACATCGAACCCGCCGCTTATTTGAAGTTGCGCCTCGTCGGACTCGCGGATTTCTTCCGGGAACTGCGCGGCGCGTTTGGCGACGATTCGCACGACCGGCGCGACTTGCCTGCGCTCGCCGCCGCGCGCATCAACGCTCAACTCGCACTCAGTTTGCGCCCCGCGCAATTCATCGTCATCGGCGACACGCCGAACGACATCGCCTGCGCCAAATTTTTCGGCGCGCGCTCGGTCGCCGTCTGCACCGGGCGTTTCGACACACGCGAATCGCTCGCCGCGCACAGCCCCGACGCGATTCTCACAGACCTCACCGACACGGACTCCGTCCTCAGAACTTTCGACGCCCTCTAGGCACGGATATTTTTCAGACTTTCCACGCGCTCCATTCGTCCAAACAGACGACCATCTCCCACGGTCAAACGTTCAAATATAAAAAAGGGAGAAAGATTATGAGAGAGAGTTTGAAGAAGCTGCTCGCACCGGCGTTGTTCGTCGCGGCCTTGGCGTTTCCGCTCGCGTCGGAAGCGCAGACGAACCATCGCGCCTGTAAATCGAAGTCGGTCAACGCGCGACAGGGGAGACAAACGGCGCGCATCAGGCAGGGCGTCCGCAGCGGCGAACTGACGCTCCGCGAAACCCAGCGACTCGCCGCCGAACGGGCATCCATTCGCACACAGGAAGCCTTCTACCGTCGCTCCGGCGGCGAGTTCACCGCCCGCGAGCGCGCCCGCATCCAACGCGAGTCGCAGCAATCCAGCCGCCACATCTACCGTCAAAAACACGACCCGCAGGATCGCAACTAGCCCGACGCCCACATCACGGAAGGAAATAGTGAAGCGCGACTCTCCCCTCTGCGCTTCACTATTTTATTTGCTGGAAAGAATTTAACAGCCGGCTTAAACTCGACGCTCTGGTCGAAGCTCTCGAATGCTCCGCTGCGTTGGAAGACGGAAGATGCAGCTAAATAACTTTTGGAAGAAATTTTGTACGGCGACACTCTCCGCGCTGTTTATTTTTCTGCCGCAGGCGCGCGCACAGCAGCGCAACGCGTCGCAGGCAGGGATGGACAGGGAAAGGCTGGCGAGGATTCCCGTCAGGATGAAATCCTTTGTCGAGCAAGGAAGGATGGCCGGAGCGGTGACGCTCATCGCGCGGCGCGGTCAGATCGTCAGTCTGGAAGCGGTCGGCTATCAGGATTTGGAAAGCAAAAAGCCGATGCGGACGGACACCATCTTCGACATCAGATCGCTGACCAAACCCGTCACCGCCATCGGCATCATGATCTTAATGGAGGAAGGCAGGCTTGCTCTGGGCGACCCGGTAGAAAAATATCTCTCGGAATTCAAGTCAGCGGACGGCAAGCCGCAGGATCAATCAAACCCGATCACGATCCGGCAACTGTTGACGCATACCGCAGGGCTGCCGCTTTATCGTCTGCCGGAGAGCGAAGAGATCGCCATCAAGCGACACCGGACGCTGGCCGATTACGTCTCCTTTTTGTCGAAACAGAAGCCGGAGTATGAACCCGGCACGCGACACAGGTACAGCAGCGGCGGTTTTGCGATCTTGGGAAGGATTATCGAAGTCGTCTCCGGTAAGCCTTACGAACAATTTATGCGTGAGCGCATCTTCGTTCCGCTTGAGATGAAGGACAGTTTTTTCTTCATCCCGGCTGAAAAACAGAGTCGGGTGGCGTCAATCTACAGGTTGCAAAATGGCAAGCCCGTTAAGTGGGAAGAGTTGATGGCTTACAGTCAAAAGGCCAGATATCCGGGGCCGGAATTCGGGATGTATTCAACCGCCTCCGACCTCGCTGCGCTGTGCCAGATGATGCTCGACGGCGGAACCTACAAAGGCCGCAGGATTCTTTCTCGCCAATCGGTGAGGGAGATGACGGAAAATCAAACTACCGGCATCGCGTCAGCCGTCACGCAGAGGATGGTGTATCAGGGACTCGGTTGGGGGTTGCACGGCGATCCGCTATACAACTTTCCGCTTACCTCGGCGGGAAGTTTCGGGCACAACGGAGCCACGGGCACGATCTTTTGGGCTGACCCGCAAGATGGGCTGATCAGAATATTCCTGCAACAGTTATTCGGCTTCGGCAACGAGAGCGACATCTTCATGGCGATGGCTGCCGCCGCCGTCGCAGATTAAAGTAAGCAATTCAACCAGCAAGACACGCAGACACAAAGTTAACTCCGCAAGTTTTCTTTGTGTCTGCGTGTCTTGGTGGTGAGCTTTGTTTGTCGTTCTTAACTTCAATCAAGCCTCAACCCGTTTAAGTCGGGCGTGATAGTTAACGTTTAGGGGCGATGAAAACCGCGTTCGATGTCGCGCGTCGTCAAACGCAAAATTGCGGGGCGGCCGTGGGGACAGGTGGTGGGCGAGGAGGTGGTGAGCAGGCGGTCGATGAGCCAGCGCATCTTCTCGATGGCGAGCGGCATGTTGACTTTGATCGCGGCGTGACAGGCGAGCGAGGCGGCGACGCGTTCGCGCAAGGTGTCGCGCGCCGTGCCGCGTCGTTCGGCGTCAACCGTCTCCAAAACTTCGGCGAGCATGTTGCGCGCTTCGTTCGCGGGGAGGTCTGCGGGCACGGCCTTGATCGCGACCGTGCGACCCGACAGACGCATCAGACCGAAGCCGTATGTTTCCAGCTCGGCGGCGACGCTGTCGAACGTGGCGGCCTGTGCCGGTGTCAGGTCGAAGGTTTCAGGCATCAACAGATTCTGCGACTCGACTGGGCGCGCGTCTTCCCTGTGAAGATACTCGTCGTACAGTATGCGCTCATGCGCGACGTGCTGATCAATCAGCAATAGCCCCTCGCCGTCCGTGGCGACGATGAAGGAATCTTCCAGTTGTCCGAGCGGGCGAATGTTT
>DASYMM010000564.1:0-14936 GCA_036009085.1 Pyrinomonadaceae bacterium
GGACGATTGCCCTGCGAGACTCCTTCTCGGCTTCCCTGAGCAGTCCCTTCTGCTCAAGCGCCAGCGCATGGCCGTAGTACGAGGCGTCGAACTTCGGGTTGAGCTTGATGGTGCTTTTAAATTGTTCGATGCTCTCGTCGAATCGCCCGGCCTCGTAAAGGATGATTCCTTTTGCAACGTTAACGACGAAAGACTTCGGATGTATCACGAGCGCCTTATCGATCTTCGTGAGCGCTTCGTCAAAACGCCCCAACGCCATCAACAACTGCGCGTAACCCTGATAAGCCGTCTCGTAATTCGGGTTGAGCAAGATAGCGTGCTGGAAGCGTTCTTCCGCACCCTTCCAGTTCCAGTCGAAATACATCTGGGTAAACCCGAGCGAGGTATGAGCCTCTGCGATCTCATCGTTTCTCGCCAGTGCCTGAGCGGCCTTATCCCTCGCCACCGCGAACGTCTCCTGTGGCGAACGCATGTTCAGAATGCCCATCCACGTGTAACAGTCGGCGAGTCCCGAATAGGCTTCCGCGAAGTCCGGGTCGCGCTTGATGCAGCCCTTAAATTTACTGATAGCTTTTACAAAATCTTCCTCGGTAAACCTGTTCCAGTAAAAACGACCCAAGTTATAACTATGGTAAACGGCAGGGTTGTTCGTATAACGACTGCTGCGACGCGCTGCGGCCGCGCCGGCCGGATTCAAGCCGAGGTCTTGCGCAATATGTTTTGAAATACTCTCGCCGATCCTGTAAACGTCCGTGAAGCTCTCGTCATAAAACCTCTTTTCGCCAAGAGGTTGACCGCCGGGTGCGCCCATGAGTTGCGCGGAAATGATCAGGCGTCCGTCGGCCAGCCCGCTATCCCAATCCAGCACACAATTCGCTTGCTCGCGGCGCGCGATGTTCAACGGGCGCAGAGACGGGGCGGTGTGCTCGCTGACGGCGTTAAACGGGCGGACGACGATAGATTCATGTGCGCCCACCAGGTTAATAACTGTGTTGGCGAGTCCGAGCCTATCAGTCCTTGTCAATGCCTGAAGGTCGTCCCTCGCCGCAAACGGCGGCCGGGGGGGCGGCACGGCGAGCACAGCTTCCCCAACATCCGTGTGCACACTGTTCAAATGCGCCGCGAGCACCCCATTCATGGCGCCAACTCCGATCAGGGAATATCCCTCGCGCGTCGCACTGTCAATAAGGTCTCTTTCGTTTAGCAACGAATAGTCGCCGGTAGATTTCGCCGCCCGTGCAAGCTTATGTGGAAGATCAATCTGCAAGAAAAAGTCCTCTTCCGCTCCGAACTCTGCCGGGCGGCGCGTCTTCGCCTGCCGTGCTTTGTCCTGCGCGCGCGCGTAAGATTCGAGGACAGTCCGTTTGATGCGCTTGCTAAACTCGCGCGGGTCAACCCCGTCCAGTTCCATCTCGGCTCGCGCCGCCTCTACCGACGAGCAGTAGGTATCATCTTCGTCGTCATTCAAAAAAAGCGACAATCTTTCAAGCGGCGACTTCACGCGCCGGGCGTCATTATCTGACACCCCGGCGGCGTCGGATGTTTCGAGCGAAGCATCTTTGATTCTCGAATTTTTCCTAACCATTTCTCTATCCTCTAAACTGCTGGCAGTTTTTGTTGAAATTAATCGGCGGGAGCTACGCCGGGGCGGATTTTCCAAACCTTCATCAGGACGAATTTCCTCCACCCCTCTGTCTGAGCAAACTGAGCAGGTACGGGTTTCTTCGCAAACGCTTCTGCGCGTTATTTACCTCTTTGACTTTAATTCCGAGTTTCTCCGCAATCTCCTGCGGTGTCTCGACATCTTCGCGAAGTATAATTTCAATAAATTTGAAGTCCCGGTGGCGGCGGAATTTCTTCAAAATGAGTTCTATGGTCTCTTCCTCGGAGAGGTTGTCTTCCGGCTCCGGGTAACATGTCTGGCGCAGGTTCGACACGTCGGCAACATGAGAATTGGCTTCCGCCGGGTTCGTCGTCGAAAGCTGCTCTTTAGTATTTTCATCTCGCGCGCTGTAACGCTTTATGTGACGGAGAATGATTTTCCAAAGACACTCCAAGAGGCTCGGTTGTTCGCCGTCCCATTCGAGCAACTCGGCGGACGACACCGTAATGGCCTCCTGGCTAAAATCACCAGCCTCATGCCCCCCCGGCACGTGCCCTCCACGCTCCCCGCGAAAACGGGTACTCTTCAACTTAGCTTTAGTCCGGTCATAGAGTATCGCTGATATTGAATCCCAATCGGCCTCACTCAATTTACGCAGGCGAGGATCAAATTTTACTATCGCAGCATACCTGACCGGGGCGTGTCGCCAATCATCCTTCTTCATGCTTGTCATTGCTAACTCCTCAGACCGTGTGAGTCCGATCTGTCCACACAACAACTGACCCATATAACTGTTAGCTAAGCGACGCAACCGAAATTTGCCGGAAAAATTCCCTCCCCCTGAATGGTTATTACTCAAGCTGCGCGAGTCGGGATTCCACCGCAACAACTGCCTTAATTATTAACCATCCGACAACCTCAATTATTGCCGGAAAATATGTAGCTCCCCGAACGGCTTACACGTTAGCGGGCGAAGGGAAATTAGTTCCCAACGCGACGCACATAGGAGGAGCGGCAAGGGGCACGATAACCGGCGGCGGAAACACGGCGCAGAGACCAAACGCCGTTGGTTCTGAGAAATACCGTCCGGCGGCAGTTGTTGTTCCCGTCGCCATATCAATAAGCACCTGGAGGAAGACAATGCAAAACACGTTCAGATCAGCAACTTCATGCGCCGCGACCTTGTCGCTTGCCCTGATTCTCGTCCTCTCCGCGTTGACGGCGGGCGCGTTGAACAGTTACGGGGCGGGCATCGGAGCGACAATTATGAAGGCGGAAGCTTCCGCCGCTCCGCTCCCCGATCAATCGGGCTACTGGGCGCAAGTCGTAGCGCGCGACGCGACGGTGCGGGTTCGTCCGGGCGGGGGCGTGCTCGGGAAACTCACCAACGGTCAATGGTTCCACGTGTATCCGAGCTACAGCGGAAGCCCGGCATGGGTGTTAGGTTACATGTGCCCGCGCGGCAACCGTGGATGCAGCAACAGGGAGAGTATCGCCGGCTTTATCATGCGTTCCGTTCTCACCGGCCCGCGCGCCGCCGTCACGATGGATGCACCTGTGACGGCGATGCATCAAGCCGCTGCTCTCTCGGCTTCTGATGACGCTTTGGCGGTCGAAGATGTCCGTTTTCTCACGATGTCTTTTCATTCGCCGACTTCCCTGTCCGGCACACTCCTGACTCAAGGGAGCGAGCGGCGCATCTGTAGCGATGAGGTCTGGATGCGTAACGACCGTCTCTGGCCGATTGAGCTTCTTCGTAAGAACGAACGTTTCTACGTGGAACGCTACACGGACGGAAGCAAGAACGACGGCCAAAGACGTTGGGCGATTGGTCGCGCAAGAGGGATTCGAGGCCGGGTTATGGTTACGAGTTTGTGTCCGTGAATTTACCGCCCGTAGGGGGTGGAGATTCTGACGGGATGATCTCCGCCCCCGACAGGCGACTTCGTAAACAATCAAGGCTCGAATTGTTTCGCGGGTTTTAACCGGCGACTCGCCGACCGGAGAGTGTTTCAATGAAAAAATTTCGATTCACTGCGCTATCCTTCATCTTCTTCATTTTTCAATCACTGGTGGTCGCACAGGCGTTTCAGCAGCCCGACATCGAATACGCGCCCGACTTAAGCGAGTTGAGAGAGATGCGTCGTGTTTTTGTTTACTCTGATGATTTAAATGCGCGGGCGCGCATCGTGAAGGAATTGCATAAGAGCGAGCGGTTGACGATTGCAGAACGGGTCGAAGACTCAGACTTCATACTGGCATTCGGCACTAATATCATCTCGAACAACGCGCTACCTATGCCAGAGAACGCGCTACCTATGCCAGAGACCGCGATGGCCGGCATGAAGGTAACAGTCGCAAAGGAGATGATCGCCATGAGGTTCGTGCGGTCGAAAGAAGGCAAACTCCGCCCGCGCGTCATTTGGAACATTCGGGCGACAAAAACTTTTTACTCCGTCGCCGTGCCGTTCCGATTTTCTGCGGCCAACGCCTTCGCACCGAAGCCGCGTTCAGCAAAAGGCGCGGGGATAGAACTGGGTATCAGGCTTTTCTTCTTCCTGCTCCGCAAGAAGCGACCGCAGTTTTTCGGGTTTGATCAACTTAACAATCAGGCTTCGATTAGTTTCGGGCGTGATCTAGAGGTGAAGGCTACGCGAGAGTTTGTCAAAGCGTTCAAACGAATTGATAAATCGGGCGCAGCCATCAAAGCTTCGACAATGCCGCCCGGAATCGTTATCAGTCCGGCTATCTCTCCCGCGCCGGAGTATCAATTGAAGCAGCCGCTTCTACAGCCGAACCAACGCCCGAGACTCATGCGGTGCGGACGACGAGCGCGTAAGGTTGGGCGAACTGCGCCGCCCTGTGTGCGCGGACGGTGATCCTCGTCTGACCCGCAGGCGCAGTGGACAGAGGTTCTGTGGTGATGCCGTTGATGGTAATTTTCGCCACGGTCTTTAACTCCTCGCCCTGAACATTCGGGACTGCGCCCGTGCGCGTCTCCGTTTAGTTCTCACCTGTCGCCGCATCTACACCTGAAACTTCAACCATGAAAAAACGTTTCGACAGAGCGCATTTCCGGCCTCGTGATCAGTGCGGAGCGACGTGTGGCGGGCGCGTAAGTGTCCCGGCGCGGCAAGTGTAGAGATGAAGGAGCGCCGGCGTCTAAAGTCGGGGTGCAGGCAGGTGTTCGCCTGGGGGAGGCAAAGAGTCGCGGGCAGCAGTCGCGCGGGGCGTGACGGAGGGAGGCTATGGCAACACGCGGAAATAGTAATTGTCGATCTCTTCAGCTTCGCCGGAGGGGTTCACACCGCTGAGTAGTACTTGATAGTCGCCCCGCTTGAGGAGTTTGGCCGGAACATTTAGTTGGACGAACTTCCCGCCACCGGCTGGCAGCCTACGCTCCGTTAACAAGTCCTGCCCGTCGCTGTTTTGCAGGACGGCGCGGTAGCTGCTGTACTCAGCCGTCGCCAAGTCGAGCCGAAGCCTCACCTCGCGCGTCTCGGGAGGCAAGGAAATTTTTTTGAACTGTCCCGGGCCACGTATGCCTCCAGAGGTCAGCGTGAAGGCGAAGACCGCGTTAGCACGGGATCGCGGCTCGGGTGCGGGGGCGGGTGCCGGTGGCCGCTGTCCTTGAGCCTGTTGCAGCTTACGCGATTCCTCGGCGAGCAACTCCTGCTGCCGGAGAAGCTCGGCCGAAAGTTGTTCGTTGCGAACGCGCTCCGAGGCGAGTTGTTCCTGTAGACCCTGCTGAGAAGCAGGCGGAGCCGGTTGCTGTGCCTGTAGTTGCTCGACTTGTCCTCTGAGCCGCGAGTTTTGCGCGGCAAACCATGCGACGACCATGACCGTCGCGAGCAACATTCCGGCCAGCGTCGCCCCGACCGCCGGGAGCATGAAGAATTTCCCGAACCAATCAAAAAGTGAAAAATGCGCCGGGGCTGGCGAATCTCTCGTGTGAACCTGCGGCGCGCGTTGAAGGGCGTACTGCCTCAACGCCTTGACGGACTGCACATCCTGCCGCAACTCGGGGACGTGCAGGAAGCGACCGCCGAACTTCGCCCGGTCACGTTCGGAGAGTGCGCCGGAGATGTAGTCGTCTATGAGATCGTCCTCGGCAAGCAAGAGTTGTTGATACAGATCGTCCTCGGACATCAGGCGTTGCTCGACCTGCTCACGCTCCTGCTCGGACAGTTCTCCGAGCAAATAACGTTTGATCAACTCATTGCTTTCGATTTGCGAACTCATTCGTCAGTTCCCATGCCAGCTAATTCACCTCTATAGTTATCTGGAAAATGACTAATTCGTTTCACGCCGCCTCCGTCTCAAGACACTCGCGCATGCATTCTTTGAAGCGCGACCGGAGCCGACAGACGAGTATTCTCAAGGCGTTAAGGGAGATTTCGCGCTGCCGCGCCATCTCTTTGTGGTGTTCAATCTTTGCGCCCCCTTCTCCCCTGTAATACTCAAGCAGCAACTCCCGATCGGGCGGGTGCAACTCGTCCAGACATTTTTCCAGGCACTTGTGTTCAGGCTCCGACTCGTCGGCGTCTGTGTCTGGCGGCGCGGAAATCACTTGCGTCAGGATAGGCACCTCCGCCGGACGACTTCTAAAGTAATCGCTGAAAACGTTGCGCGCCACGCCGTAGAAGTAGAGCGCCGGGTCGCCTTCGTAATAGGTCTTGAGCTCGCCCACCTTTCTCGCGACCTGATTGATCGTCTTATCGGCTAAATCTTCTGCCGTCGGGCAGCCTCGATGCATCAAAATTTTAATCAGCCTCTCGCGAATGAGTTCATACTTCTTCGCCGCCTGCTCGCGGTCAGGGTTAAGCCACGCGAGTAGATCGTCGAATGCCTCTTGAGTTAAATCCCATCCTTTCCGTGGGCCGCTGCTCAATATTCACACTCCACTTATGCCGGACAATCTGGCCCCGGCAATTGGCCGCTCGGCGTGCGCTACTTCGGCTCGCCTTGCAGGATGAAGCCAGCCCAGTAGTAAGGATGGCTCCAGCGTTTTTGCTTGGACATAGATGCCTGCGCGCTCGCAAGCGCAGCGGCGGGTGCCAGCCCGTCCTTTAACATCTTATTGTATAAATGCCTCATCAACTCGGCGGTCGCGTCGTCGTCTACCTTCCACAAGCTCGCAATCACGCGCGGGGTTCCGGCGTACATGAAGCCGCGTGTCAGCCCGATGAGACCCTCGCCCCTGACCTCCTGACCGAGCGCGGTGCGGCAGGCGCTCAGCACGACCAGTTCGACCGGCAATCTCAAGCTGTAAATGTCTTTGAGGCGCAGAAATCCGTCTTCGCGAAAGCGTCCCTGTTCATCGTAGAGAGAGAGGACTACGCCCGACAGCTCTGGATTTTTCTCGTTCAGGATACCGTGAGTTGCGAAATGCACGATACGATACTGGCTGAGCTGCGTGCTGGTCACGTTTTCGCGATTAGCCTTAAAGCCGGTCGCCTCCATCGCGGAGGAGGGGGGAACGATGGAGACGATGTTGCGCGCCTCACGCGCGCTCGCAGGGAGGCGCGGGAGCGTCGCAGTATGGACGGTGTCATCCGTGTCCCGGAGAGCCTGCGCTAAAGATTCGCGGCGTTCCGCCGTGCCGGCGGCGGGTCGGTTGCGACTCGCGAGTTGAATGCGTGGGTCGTCTTTTTCAAAGACCGGATCGGCGAAAATGGCTACAGACTTCGATGTCGGCTCATGGCGGTCGGTCTGCCGTAAAACCGAGAGCACGGAGGCTGACGGCAGGCTGACGATCTGATGCTCTCCCGCCAGAAAGGGATTGAGCGGCGTACCGTCGGGGGTTGAACTTGGGGCGGTCACGTTTGGGGGCGGCAACGCCGCGAATGGTAGATAGCGCAACTGCCCGTCGGCAACAATAATCAAGTTTTTTTTCTGTGACAGCGCGGCTACCTGACCGAGCAGCGTCCGGCTGAACGCCGCCGCCTGCGGCCAGTACGCGGCCTCGGCCTGCTTCATGCGCGAACTGCGCTGAGCGGCAGTATCATGCGGAAGGGGCTGGCCGGAATTCAAAAGCTCCACGAGTCGCCGCGCCGTCCCCTCGATCTCGGAACGCGGCGGTAGAGTGTAGCCGTGCATTTCGGTCGTCGTCACAGCCCAGACGAAGCTCCGCTCGTCGCCGAGGGAGAACTCCAACAGCAGCGCATCCTCATCGAGGAGGCGTTGCACCTCGGCGGTGGTGAGAGGCTGCGGGTACATCAGCGCGGCGTAGCGCGGGTGACCGGACCTGAGTTGCGTCTCGGTGCGCTCTCGCTCCGAACGGAGTTTGGAAATTTCGAGGTCGAGGGCCGCGCCTTCAGCCGCTTCCCGCTCTTTCGGTATCTGCCGCCTTATTGCCGCTTTCGCCTGTATGTCACGCTGGACACGCCTGTATTTATCAACGAGCGCGGCGAGTTCGGGGTCGGATTTCAGTCCTGCCTCGATGCGGCCTTCCGAGAGCGTGTCGAGCAGGCTTCGGGCGCGCGCTTTCTCGCTCGCCTCGAAAGCGGCAGCCGTTAGTGCCGTGCCTCGTCCCTCATCGCCCAGACGCATGCTGAGATCGATGTATAGTTCGTAGTAATCTACCTTGGTGGCGAAATAAGAGACGCGTAACTGCTGACTGGTGACATTCGCGCGCAAAGGCTCAATCGCTGCGAGCGCATCCTCGACGTGCTTCAACGCTGCGGTCAGGTTGTTACGCTTCCGCTCGCTGCGCGCCATCCCGTAGAGAGCCAGAGCCTCTCCGTTTCGGTCTTTATATTCCATCCAGATTTGACGCGCGCGGTCGTAGGCGGCGAGCGCCTCCGCTTGCGCGCCGAGTGCCGCGTGCGACTCACCGCGCCTGCCCTGCGTGATGGCTTCCGCCTGGCCGTCTGGCCTCTCCTTGTTCTGCTGAATTTCGAGCGCCTGACTATAAAACTCAAGCGCCTTCCGGTGCTCGCCGAGCGCGGCATACGCAATGCCCATGACGGTGAACGTGTGCGACTTGCGAGGGTCGCCCGCTTCTTCCTGCAACGGCAACGCTTGACGGCAAGACTCAAGCGCCTTGAGCGGGTCGCCCGCCAGAGCATGCACGTAGCCGATCATCATGAGTGTGATGCCTTGCCCCGCAGGGTTGTCACGCAACTCCAGCGACTGCTTTAGGAGTTCGAGAGCCTTCGGGTAATCGCCGAGGGCGGCATAGGTGAAACCGAGATTATAGATCGTGCTGGCACGCGTCCTGCGGATAGCAGGCTTTCCCCGCTCCGCCGCCGCCTCCCCCTGTGCGTACAGCGCGAGCGCACGGTCGTATTTGTCGAGAGCCGACTGCCAGTCTCCCCGGTCGTCGTCGAGCTTGGCGAGGCTGCTGTAAGTGTTGCCCTCCTGTGCCAGATCACCTGTCTCGCGCCAGCCCGCAAGGGCGCGTTCAAAAAACTCCAAAGCCTGTTCGGGTTTCCCCAACACATCGTATGCGCCGCCAATCGCGTGGAGCGTGCGCGCCTCTTCGTGGCGGTCACGCGTCTCCGCGTCGCCATACAGGCGGAGCGCCTGCTCGTAAGCGGTCAGGGCGTCGGGCATCTCCCGCCGTCTCGCCTTAGCCAAGCCGATCCCATAGAGTGCGGCGGCCTGACCGCGCCGATTGTTTCCCGCTTTGAAGAGTTCGAGCGCGCGCTCGTAATGAGGCAGCGCGTTGGCCGGGTTGTTCAAGTCCCGGTACACTTCCCCCAATCCGAGGAGCGTGTAGGCCACTGCGTGCCGGTCGTCTTCAACGCGGCGTGCGAGGACTTGCTTGTAACTATCTACGGCCTTCTCGAAGTAACTTCTCCCGGAGGCTTTGTAGGTCTGCGCGATGAAGTGGAGGGTGTTAGCCTCCTCGAAGGAATCGCCCAACCCTCGCCAGAGCGCGAGCGCCTCCTCATAACTGACGACGGCGGCGCGGCGGGAATCATCCGTGTCGAGGAGTTGCTGTCTCCGCCCTTCGGAAACTTTCTGTTCGGCGGCAAACCGCTTTTCGTCTTCAGGGGTGGGCGGGCGCACGGCTTCGAGTTGAATTTCGTAGCTCCCCGCCGCCGCCCACCTGTCTACGGGACGAACTTCGACAGTATGTGCGCCCGCGATTCCAGCCATGAACGACACGTTCAGAGGGCTTTCCGGTCCGGCGGGATTCTCATATCTCATCGTGGCGCGCCCGTCCGGGGCGGAAACGGTAACGAGTAGATCGATGCCCCGCCTTCGCGCGACGAGCCGGACATACTGCCCTGCTCCCAGCGAAACACTGAACAGATGTGCCTCGCCGCCTCTAATCTCGCGCTCGACCGGCACGCCCAAGGCGAGTTGGCTCACTTGGTTCGGGCTGGCGCGTAAGGCAGTGTGGACGCTTCCGTCGGATACGTCGCGGGCGTTCCTCGCAGCCATCATGGTTGAAGGCGGCGAGAGCGACAGGGACGCGCACGCAACCGTCAACAGAAGCGTTCTGCTCAGCCTCCGCTGCCGGTAGTTTGCACACGTTCTGTTAGGGCTCCGGGGAGTGCTCTGAGGGGGCATAGGGCAATCTTCTTTAACGGTCTATTTTTCGCCGGAGCATAAAGCTTGGTCGGGCTGGCGTTAAATCGAGCGAGATTATGACATGCCTCGGAACCTGTGACCAGAGTGAGAATAAGGTAAGATTCGGTGGCGTCTGCGTGAGCGCAGACGACTTGTCATCAGAAGAGGACGGGCATCTCGAATGGTCGCTCTTAACCATAGCTATGGATTGAGAAGCCGTCGTTAAAGGCTCAGTTGGCTGTGGCTGTGGATTCTAATGATAGAGAGGAAGGATGACAAGTCAAAGACAGAGAAGTGCGTTTGTGCGCAGGCGCGCACACCGTCAGGCAGGCATACATAACGACGGGCGTGAAAGAGCGCGTCCCGCCTGTTGCGTGAAGTATCCACTCCCTGAGGCCCGCCAACATCCGGGCCTCAGAACATCCGAAGCCGAACCTAGGTCGGTTTCTCAGTCTCCCAGTCCCCATTCGTACTGGTGAGCAGATTGAGCTCCTCAGCAAGAAGGGCGGGCATGTTTCTCACGAATCTGCCCCTGATAACGCCCACGCCCCGAGACCCGAAGCTGACGACTCTACCCTCGTACGTCGTCGTTGTTCCGTCAGTGTGCGTCCGCGTAAAATCTATTGTCGTTCTCTGGCCGTTGGTACGGCAGTTGACATCAAAGTCAACATGATCGCCGGTGAATCGGCCCTTGACCGTCCCGTCTGCAACCGTAAAGATCCTCATGGGGGGATCGACTAAAATGTCGTCGCTGGTGTCAACCACGAGTATGGACTCGATCCACCGACCGATTATATCAGCACAAGTCATTGTTTTTAGCCTCCTGAAAGAATTACCCTAACTGTCCATTTGATTAACGCCAAAACTTCAGATGCATTTCGCATGATGACCGATTCACCACCAGACGCGAAGGTAAAAGACGAACCCGGTGCGGGGCAAAGACTTAGAACTAAAGATAGGCTTATGCACAAGGCCGGGCAATGAGAACTCGACTCGCTTGAAACTTGGGTCGCCCTTGATGGCTGATTGAGTTGAATTTAAGGACTAAATTCAACTCCTGTCCGTGCTCGGTTCTGTGAAATGTTTTTCCTCAAAAAAATATTCACATGTAGAGACGGGATTCCAGGCCGCCTACGTCCGACTATGCACTCGGGGAGTAGGTTTCTGCAAATTATAACCGACCGGACGCCGGAGGATTCGGCTTTCAGCCAAGCGGCTGGCACTAAGGAGAAACCAATGCCAAGACTAACGCTACAAGAGAAGGCAGAGCTACGAACTTTAAGAAATACTGAAAGGCTTGAGCTTATTAAGTCATCAATCCGCGGCCGCTGGGGTCTTAACGACTGGGAAGTGCGCTATCCGTGGTGGCGTGACCCTGCACAGGTACGCATCCTGATGTACGCCGACGGACAGGTTAGTTTCGTTGACGGCACTTTTGGCGGCCTAACCTACGTCAAGACCCTGTTGGAGAGTCGCGCCTACTTTTACGTTGATTTTGAGATCACGACCGCCCACCGCGAGCGTAATAACACAGGCGCGACTCTCCCGGGGCCACGGCTGTTGACCGATCCCGAGCTTGATATTCTGAATAAGTTTGACCAAATCTGGTTTTTCGGCCACAACAGCGACCCGGACCTGTCGAAAGATGAGTTGGAACTCCTCGACGCCTTCATGAAGCCGCCCAAATGCGGCGGAGTGTTAGTGACCGGGGATCATGAAAACCTTGGGAGAGGCATCGCGGGTCAAATCCGCCGCGCCGGCAAGATGCGGCTCTACCCGGCGCCTAAAAGAGACGGGGCTGAGCACAACACAACCCTGGAAGAAGGCCCCGATGAGAATGCTACTTTCGACGAAAACGACCAGTCGGACGACCTCCCGCAGACGATCATATACAAGCGCTTCCCCGTCTGGTCGCAGCCGGGGTTCAAACGCCTCTACCGCCCCCACCCGGTGCTGTGCGGCCCGGACGGCCCGATTGATGTGCTGCCCGACCATCAGCATGAGGGCGAAGCCATCGCGCCGACGGACGAGCAGCTTGACGCTGACTGGCCGACCAGAGTTGACGGGCACCAGGAACGTCCTGTCGTCATCGCCCATGGAAAGACCAAGGAGCCCGGCGCAGGCAATAGGGAGTTTGGGGTTGTGTCCGCCTACGACGGGCACAACGTCAACGTCGGGCGCATCGTCGCCGACTCGACTTGGCACCATTGGTTCGACTTTAACCTGCTCGGCATAGATTTGCCACCGCATTACCTCGGATTTGAGGCAACGCCCCGGGGGCGCGCCGCACTCAAAAAAATAGACGCTTACTTTCTCAACTGCGGCGTTTGGTTAGCGCCGCCTGAGAGACACGCGGAGATGCGTAAGGCCGCGTGGTGGTCTATCGTGTGGACGGGCCAAATTGTGGAGCTTTCGCCAAACGAGCCAATCTTCAACCTTGGGGCGGAAGCTATCAGCGTCCTCAAGCTGCGCGCTTCAAGTTGCGCCGTGACTGACTGGGTCTTGGGTTCCACTGCCTTCAACAATGAGATTCCGAAACTGGAATTGCAGGAGACATTGAAGCAGTTGACCAACCTATCGCTCGAACAATACGTGGCCGGCGGCATTCTCCAACAGTTGATACTGAAAGTAGGACTGTCTAATCCAGAACGCCTGTTCCCGAGTGAGCCGCCGTCGGATGAGATTCTCCAGAGTGCCATTGATGCCGGGGTTGACGAGGGTTTATCAGCCCTCAAGGCGCAGTTTGAGAGTGAAACGTCACTGGTTGCCAAACTCGTTGCCGATAACTTCCGATTAGCATAACCCGCGAAAGCGAGCTACTACTCAAGTAGCTCGCTTCTCCACAAACCATACGCCATATTTCGCCCGATACATCGAGCGTTGGGCGACGCGTCCGCGACGCTCAACAGGCAGGTGCGTGATCGATCACGCACCTGCCTGTTGAGCGCAACGAGTTACTTCGACCTTCCTGCTCAGAGCCGGTCGGCTGCTGCCTCCCAATTAGTTATTCATCTTAAAAAAGATTTTCACGAAACGTTTTTTCTCGTCTCCGGTTATGTGGTTGAAGGGACGCAGCACGAACGCGCACGGCGACGGGCGCGGCTCACCACAGGCATCCCCAGACTCTTCTACTGAGGAATAATTCATGGATGAACTAACTCTTAAATTCGGCGGTGACACCTTGAAATTCGTCAAGAGCAAAAAGTATATCGCCATCAAGCCGCACGCTGGCATTGATCGCCGCGAGTTGGCCGAACTCGCCCCCGAACTGGCCTCGACGGCTTCGTCCTCGACCACCCTCGGCGGCTTTCAGGTCATCAACATCAGCGACGCAGCCCAGCCCGCAGAAGAGACGCTCGACGCCCTGCGTGCCGCCCCCGCGGTCAGTGTCGGCACACACGTCTTCCACACCTCCGATGACGAAGTGCCCTTTGTCCCGACGGGGCAGATCTACATTGAGTACGAGCCGGACGCTCCGCTCGAAGAGTGCCAGAAGCTGCTCGAAGACTTCAGCCTTCAGATCGTCGAAGCCCGTGGCGCACGCGAGTTGATCGCGCAGGTAACCGCCGATTCGGCCAACCCGCTCAAGACCGCGGCTGCCTTGCAAGAGTCGCCGCTCGTCAAGGTGGCAGAACCCGACCTTGCCACGCCCGGCCAGATTCAGTCGTTTAGCCTGCCGAGCGACCCGCGCCTCATAGACCAGTGGCACTTGCGCAATAAGGGCTTTCATCGCGGCACTGCGCTGGGCTTTCTGGCTGGCTCCGACGCGCGTGTGATGGACGCCTGGGAGCGGTCGCAGAACCTCGGCTCGCCCAACGTCGTCGTGGCTGTCATAGACGACGGGTTCGACCTCTCGCACCCCGATCTGACAGGCGGGTGGAAGATCGTCGCGCCCAAGGACTTCACACGCAACTCTACCAGCCCACTGCCCGACCCGCTGAACGAAGACTGGCACGGGACGGCGTGCGCGGGCGTCGCAGTCGGTAATGCCGACGGCACGGGCATCGCCGGCGCCGCGCCGCGCAGCCGTCTAATGCCGCTCAGGTGGGGCAAGGATTTGTCCGACGGTGAGTTGGAGAAGTGGTTCGACTACGCCCGGGAGCAAGGGGCTTGGGTTGTCAGTTGTAGCTGGAAGGCGCGTGCGCGCGTCTTCAAACTTTCGACGCGCGCCAGCCGTGCCATAGAGAGGTGCGCGCGCGAAGGGCGCGGCGGGCTCGGGTGCGTCATTTGTTTCGCGGCGGGCAACGAGAATAGCGACATCAACTCTCCCTCCGGGGATTCCGTCAACGGCTTCGCCATCCACCCTGACGTGATCGCTGTCGCCGCCTCCAACAGCCGCGACCAGCGTTCGAGCTACTCGAACTTTGGCGACGCGATCTCAATCTGCGCGCCTTCGAGTGGCGCCGGCGGATGGGGCATCACGACCTCCGACGTGATGGGGCAATACACGCGCGGCGGGCAGACCTTCGAGTCGGGCTACAGTCCGGGTGCCTACACGGACGACTTCGGCGGCACGTCGAGTGCCACCCCGCTGGTTGCCGGCATCTGCGCCTTGATCCTTTCCGTCAAGCCGACGCTGAGGGCCTTGGAGGTCAAAGAACTGATTGAGCGCACAGCACGCCGCATCGGCCCCGACAGTTCATACGTAGAAGGCCGTTCAAGGGAATTTGGCTACGGCTGCATCGATGCCGCGACCGCCGTGGCTGCGGCCGCCGCTGCCTCGCTCACCGCGCTGGATGAGATCGAGGAGACATGGGGCGAGAAAGGTCACCGGACGACGAACCGGATCGCCATCGGCGCAGTGCCTTTA
>DASYMM010000565.1:0-10901 GCA_036009085.1 Pyrinomonadaceae bacterium
CCCTCCCTCAAAAGTTACCGACGCAAGTTGTCGGAAGTTGCCGGAGCGCATTCCGAACCGGATTCGAGTTTGAACGTCTGAGAGACTATGCCTCGCGCGGTGTCAGGTCAATCTTTTTAATTCCGCGTTCAACATTCTTCGTTCATCATTTCCCCGCCTGCCGGTCGAGATAATCGAGCAGCACGTTGGACATGACTTTGACGCCGACGACGAGGCTCTCTTCGTCCACGTCGAAGTCGGGCGTGTGCCAGCCGGCGTTGATGCCCTTCGCGCGGTTGCCCACGCCGAGGAAGAAGTAGAAGCCGGGCACGACTTTTTGAAAGTAGGAAAAATCTTCGGCGGGCATGAAGGGTTTGAGCGCGAACGTGTTCTGCGCGCCGACGACGCGCCGGATGGTCGGCAGCGTCGCCTCGACCAGCGACGGCTCGTTGTAAGTGACGGGATTGCTGCCCTCGAAGTTCAACTCGAAGGTCGCGCCGTAGGCGGCGGTCACGTGCGTCAGCGTTTCGCGCATCAATTCGATGGAGCGTTCGCGCACACGGTCGTTGTGCGTGCGCATCGTGCCGGTCAGTTTCACTTCGTTGGCGATGACGTTGAAGCGCGTGCCGCCGTTGATCGTGCCGAGGGTGATGACGAGCGGTTCCAGCGGATCGATGCGGCGGCTGCGGATGTGTTGCAACGCGAGCACGCACTCGGCGGCGACGACCACTGCATCAACTCCCGCCTGCGGCTGCGCGCCGTGTGCGCCCTTGCCGCGTATGGAGATATTGAAAGTGTCGGACGAAGCCATCGCCGCGCCGGAGTGGTAGCCGATCTGTCCGGCCTGCACGTTCGGTTCGGTGTGGAGTCCGAAGATGGCCTGCGGGCGCGGGTTCTCAAGCGCGCCTTCTTTGATCATCAGAGGCGCGCCGCCCTCTTCGCCCGCGGGCGCGCCCTCTTCCGCCGGTTGGAAGATAAACTTGACCGTGCCGCTAATCTCCTCGCGCATCTTGCTCAAAACTTCGGCCACGCCCAACTCGACGGTCGTGTGTACGTCGTGGCCGCAGGCGTGCTTGACGCCGGGCGTCTGCGACTTGTAAGGCACGTCGTTCGTCTCCTGAATCGGCAGCGCGTCCATGTCCGCGCGCACGGCAACCACGCCGCCGGGTCGCTTGCCCTTGAGCACGCCGACGACTCCGTGCCGCGCGACGTTTGTTTTAACTTCGTCGAAACCGAGCGACTTCAAACGTTCGGCGACGATGCGCGCCGTGCGCTCTTCGCGGTTGGAGAGTTCGGGGTGCATGTGGAAGTCGCGTCGCTGCGCGATGAGTTGCGCGCGCAAAGCTTCCGCCGCCTGCGCGATGCGTTCCTCGCGCGTGGCGGCAGCAGCAGAAGCGGCGCGGGCGGAAGTGGCGTTGATGGAAGTTTGCTCTCGTGTTGCTTGCTGCCCGCTCACGTTCAAAAAGATGACGGGCAGAAGCAGCGCGGCGGGGAGACTGTTTTTAAGTTTCATCGTTTTCCTTTGCGACGCTTTTCTTCGAGTTGAAAATCGGAGCGATCAATTCTCCTGCGACGCGCCTTGTGTGAAATGCCTTAAAGCGTCGCCGCGCATGCCGAGCAGCGCATACGTGCAGAGGGCTGCGGTGATGATGGTCAGTGTGTTTACGCCGAAGGTCAGCGCATGCTGCGCGGGAGAGGTGGTATCGAGCACGGGGAAGCCGAACACGAAACAGATGCCGAACCAGACGGGCAGGATCGCCATCTGCGCCGCCGCGGCCAGCCCGATCATCTCTCTGCGCCCCACGTCGTCAGCGGTCGCCAGTCCCGCCGCGATGCCGACGCCGAGTGAGATCAGAAAACTGACGAGCAGCCCGTTGTGCTGGTTGTATTGCAGCGGCGGCGTCGCCATGAGCGCGACGACTGCGCCGCCGAAAACCAACAAGGCGAGTGCGACGAGGAAAGCGAAGACCCCTTGCGCGGCCAGACGCCATTGTCGCGTCCAGAGGCCGAAACCGATTGCCAGCAGCAGGGGCAGCAGCGGCAGAAAGAGCAGCCCGCCGAGCATGATCAACAACTGTTGCTGAATCATCCCGTAAGCCAGCAGCATCGCGGCGATGAGCACGCGCCCGATGAAACCGTAAGTGACGAGGCTGAACTGCCACAACTCCTCGAAAATATCTATCGTCGGCTCGACCAGAGGCCAAGTTACCCGTGGCGGAGGCTCGCGCGCGACGAGGCTGCGCGGCTGGCGCACGTTGATCGAATATTTTTCCGCATCGAAAAACGGCGCGGCCATCAAAGCGTCGAGAAAGGCTTTCGCCGTCGGCGTCGCCGTCTGGACATCTATCACATCTTTCATCTCCCGTTCGCCGTTGGCGTGGCGCACCTCCAGTTGATCCGTGGTCACCTGAGAGATGCCCACATCGAACGCCACCTGCGCTACCTTTTCGCCGCTTCCTTCCGGCGCATTAACTTTGACGAGACGCATCTTTCCCTCCCTTGCTCAAACGTACTAACCCCAGTCCGCGACGCGCGGCGTTCCCGTCTTGCACAGACTTCGCCCGCGTCGCCGCCCCTCCAAACTTGCTGCCGAATGTTTGACCGAATATTACATCACGCGCAGCCATCCACAACGAACTTTTTCGCGCCCTCCCGCGCAAAAAGGAGAGGGCGAGGCTGCTTGCCGGCGGCCTCGCCCTCCACGGTTGGATAGACCTAACTACTTGCCGTTGTTCGCGTAGCTCACGCAGTCTCCCTGATTCTTGAACGGCGTGCCGTTCGCGCGGAAGAGGTGCTGCCAGCCGTTGTTCTTGCACTGATCCTTGTTCAGGACGACAGGGCAGCCGGTGGAGCCGACCGGCGTGCCGTGAGGCGTGCCGGGGCAGGCATCGGAGCCGTCGGGCACTCCGTCGTTATCGTCGTCCGGGTCGCAGGCGTTGCCCTGCCCGTCGTTGTCCGTGTCCTGCTGGCCGGGGTTCGCGACGAGGTCGCAGTTGTCCGGCCCGTCGAGGATGCCGTCGTTGTCGTCGTCCGTATCGACGCAGTTCGGGATGTTGTCGCCGTCCGTGTCGAGCGACTTGCTGGACGGGTTCAACGGGTTCGAGCCGCAGGCGATTTCGTCCGCGTCCCGCTGGCCGTCGTTGTCGTCGTCCAGATCGCAGGCGTCGCCGAACCCGTCGCCGTCGAAGTTCGACTGGCCGGCGTTTGCGGCGTTCGGACAGTTATCGCAGGCGTCGCCGACGCCGTCGTTGTCCGCGTCGAGTTGATTCGCGTTCGACGTTGCCACGCAGTTGTCGCACGCATCGCCTACGCCGTCGCCGTCGCCGTCAGCCTGATCGGGGTTCGCCGTCGTCGGGCAGTTGTCGGCAGCGTCGGTCACGCCGTCGTTGTCCGCATCGGGGCCGGCGCACAGGCCGCCGGGCGCGGTGGCGTCCGTCACGTAGTTGACCGCGCCACCGGGGCGCGTGTCCGCCGTTGACCAACCCTGCGTGTCGGTCGGCCTGACGACGACGGTGGTGTCTGCCGTCGCGATGGTGCCGAACAGTAAGGCCGAAACGGCCAGAGAGATAAGCAAAGCTACGACAGTAAATCTTTTAACATTCATCTTAAATAGACCTCCAAAGGGGGAAGGCGTTGCGAGCAGGTCGCAGCGCGGGGGGATCGGGGGTTTGAGAGACGTGAAACGGCGACTCCCTGCGGGAAAATGTTCATCGTGCGGCCGCGTCTGTTCAGTGGCTAATAGCCACGGGACGCGGAGCATCCCGTACTTGCGAGGGATGAAGCCAAGCCGACCCGGAGTGTAGGTTTTAACTGAGCGTTGTTTACGGAACGGAAGGGGAAAACAGAAGAACTACCTTCGCGGCGATGGTGCTATTCCGACGGGCTGTCTGCGGCCTTCAAGGCCAAGTGGGCGGCGACAGTGCTCAAGCGTTTCTAAACAAGCGGGGGCGCTCTATTTGAAGATTTCTCACCTGTCAACTCATGTGGTCTTATAAATTTCTAAAAGCCCCGGCTTCCACACAGGCTGGCGTTCAGAGGCGGCGCGTGAGTTCGCGCTTGAGAACTTTGCCGGTCGGGCCTTTCGGCAACTCCGCGAGGAAGCGGATCGTCTTCGGGCATTTGAAATCGGCGAGATGCGCGCGGCAATACTCAAGGAGTTCTTCGGCTGGCGCGGCGTGTCCTTCTTTCAAGACGACGAACGCGGCGACCTCTTCGCCGTACAGTTCATCCGGCATGCCGATGGTGGCGGCAGCGGCGATGGCCGGATGCCGGTAGAGCAGTTCGTCAATCTCGCGCGGGTAGATGTTTTCGCCGCCGCGTATGATCATGTCGGACATGCGATCCACGATGTAGAAGAAGCCTTCCGCGTCCGCGTAGCCCACGTCGCCCGTGTGGAACCAGCCGCCGCGAAAGGCGCGCTCCGTGGCCGCTTCGTTTTCGTAGTAGCCCTTGAAGATGTTTTCGCCGCGCAGCACGATCTCGCCAAGCGCGCCTTCGCCGACTTCCCTCTCGTCTTCGTCGAAGATTTTGATCTCGCAGCCGATTGATTGGCCGCACGAGCCGGGGCGTCTGCGCGCGTCCGGCGGATTGAACGTCGCGCGCACGGTTGATTCCGACAGACCGTAGCCTTCGATGACGAGACAACCGAACGTCTCTTCAAAGCGACGCAAAACTTCCGCAGGCACGGGCGCAGAGCCGCACATCGCGAAGCGCAGTTGCTTTGTTTGCAAACCTGCGGGGACGCCTTCCGGGTAAGTGGCGAGCAGCATCGAGAGCATCGTGGCGACCGAGCCGAAGGAGGTTACTTCATAGTCGGAGATGATCTGCCAGAAGCGCGACGCGGAGAAGCGCGGGCTGACGACGCTCGACGCGCCCGCGTACAACGCCGCCACGGTCGTCACCATCACGGCGTTCATGTGAAAGAGCGGCATCACGGAGAGCAGGCGGTCTGCGGGCGTGAACCGCATCCAGTCAACGATCTGCTGCGCGTTCGATAGCAGATTTCCGTGTGTCAGCAGACAGCCTTTCGGCTTTCCGGTCGTGCCCGAAGTGTAGATGATGATCGCCTCGTCGTCGCGTTCGAGCGCGAGTTCGCGCCAGGAGTTGTCAGGCGTCGTGGCCTCGCCGTGCGGCGCGGCGGAACTTGCGCGAGCGATATTTGCGCCGGCGAAATTTGAGTTAGCGTTTATCTCGTCGTCAAACTCAATCGCGGCGACGAGGCTCGAAACTTCCTTTTGCATCTCCTCCACCGTCTCGCCGAACTGCGAATGATAGAGCAGAACTTTCGCCTTCGAGTTGCCGACGACGTAGGCGGCCTCTTCCGCTTTGAGCAGAGAGTTGACCGGCCCTGCGAGCGCGCCCGACTTGAAACAGGCGAAATACGCGATGATGTATTCCGCGCTGTTCGGCAGGAACAGGCTCACCACGTCGCCTCGCCTGACGCCTTGCGCGGCGAGCATGTCCGCCGTGCGATTGACCGCCGCGTCGAACTCCGCGTAAGTCCACTCTCGCCCGTCGCGCACGTCGTAGAGGAAAGTTTTGGCGGGCGTCTCTGCGGCGCGTCGTTCGAGCAGTTCGCGCATGTTGGCGTAGGGTTTAAAGTGTGGGTTGGTCGTCATAAATTCAGATTGCAACGCGGCTCGGCTGTGCGGTATAAAGTGTGGGCACACTGAGGCGTCGCAAATTTTGCGCGCGTGTCCGCACCGTTCGGCCACGCGCGACCCGAGCTTAGCGAAACGCTTCCATCTCTACAATTTTTCAGCTCCGGCACTGCTGCTGTTCGTCTCCGCAAAACTGACGCCTCGCGCCCGGCACGAGGCGCGACCGAAATGCTTTCTATGGACACCTATCGAAATTTTATTGAAGGCCAGTGGATTCTCTCGGACGCCGCCCAGACGGTTCCCAATCTCAACCCGGCTGATACGGACGACGTGCTCGGCACCATTCGTCTCTCGCTGCGCGAAGAAGCGCGCCGCGCCGTCGAAGTCGCACACGCGGCCTTCCGCGAGTGGCGCGCCACGCCCGCGCCCGCGCGCGGACGCATCATCGCACGTTTCGCGCGTCTGCTTGAAGACGACACGGAAAATCTCGCCGCCCTCCTGACGCGCGAGGAGGGCAAGACGCTCGCCGAATCGCGCGGCGAGATCAGGCGCGCTGTCAACGTCGCCGAGTTTTGCGCTGGCGAATCGCGCCGCATGAACGGCGAAACGATTCAATCGGAACTGCCCGCCAACTTCGCTTACACGCTCAAGCAACCGCACGGCGTCGTGGCCTGCGTCACGCCGTGGAATTTCCCCGTCGCCATCCCCGTCTGGAAGATCACGCCCGCGCTCGTCGCAGGCAACACGGTCATTTTCAAACCGGCGACCGTGACGCCCGCAACCGCCGTGCGCCTCGTCGAACTTTTTCAGGAAGCGGGCTTGCCGAAAGGCGTCTTGAACCTCGTCATCGGCTCAGGGTCGGAAGCGGGCGACGAGATCGTGAATCATCCGGCGGTGCGCGCCGTCTCCTTCACAGGCTCGAATGGGATCGGACTCAAACTCTACGAGCAATGCGCGCGGCGCGGCGCGAAAGTGCAATGCGAGATGGGCGGCAAGAATCCCGTTATCGTTCTGGAAGATGCGGACATGAACCTCGCCGTCGAATCCACGGCGCAGGGCGCGTTCGGCTCGACCGGGCAACGCTGCACGGCGACGAGCCGCGCCATCGTCCACGAGAAAGTTTACGACAACTTCATCGAACGCATCACCGCCCGCGCAGAAAGTTTAAAACTCGGAGACGGCAGCCAGCCGGACACGGAAGTCGGGCCGCTCGTTGACGGCAAGGCGTTCAAGAGCGTGCTCTCCTACATGGACATCGGGCGCGAAGACGGTGCGAGCCTCGTCTGCGGCGGCGGGATTGCCGAAGGGACTGGCTTGCGCAAAGGCTACTTCGTCAAGCCCACGGTCTTCGTCGGCGTCACGCCCGACATGCGCATCGCACGCGAAGAGATTTTCGGCCCCGTCCTCTCCGTCATGCGCGCCAAGGATTTAGACGAGGCTTTAATGATCGCGAACGACAGCGAGTATGGCCTCTCGTCTTCCATCTTCACCAACGACGCGGCGCGCATCTTCCGTTTCGTGGACGAGATCGAAACCGGCATGACGCACATCAACTCGCCCACCACGGGCGGCGAAGCGCACATCCCCTTCGGCGGCATCAAGTCAACGGGCGTGGGCGAACGCGAACAAGGCTCGACCGCGCTCGATTTCTACACCGAACTCAAAGTCGTCTATGTGGATTACACGGGACGCAAACGCGAGGGGAATTTGTATTAAGAGAATTTAAAGGTGGAATGCATCGAAGGAAGTAAATTAAATGCAAAACACATACACGGCAGTTGTCAAAAAAGACGGCGATTGGTGGATTGGTTGGGTAAAAGAGATTCCCGGCGTGAATTGTCAGGAAGCGAGCCGCGAGGAACTACTGCAAACTTTGCGCGTAACTTTGAGCGAGGCGTTGGAATTAGCGGAAACCTTGTCAGATTATGGATACCGTCGTCTGCCCTGCTTGTAAAACCGTCAATGCGGGGGTTACTGCCGCTTCCGCTTGCTCTCAGTGCGGCGAATCGCTCGCCCCTGCGCTCATCGAACAGAGCGTCAATGAGTTGAAGCGTCTGACGGCGAAGTTCGAGGAAGCCAATGCCCCTTCGTTCAAATCGTTCAACGGCTTCGGGACGACCCTGCTGGATTATCGCGCCCGCCCCGACGGGACTTACGAAGCGACGCGTTGGGCAATCGCGCTCTTTCTGCCGCTCTTCCCGATTGCCAACTATGTGATCCAACCGACCGGGCAGGAGAGGTCTTACGGGCGCGAAACGTCGAAGTTTCGGATCATGGGTCAGACGCCGTTGACGGCGACGAGAATCTTGCGCACCTACGCGCTCGCCGCCATCGGACTCTTTCCGATCATCGCCGGTTCTCTTAACTCCGGCGTCGTTAATCGCACGCTTGGCGGCCTCCCGGCTTTCGGCGCAATGATCTTATGTTTCGCATGGGCGATTTACATTATCTTCTTCAAGTTGAAGAATGAGGGCGCGGCTTACAAGACGGTCGCCGCCAATTGAAAACTTCCACCCGTCCCTTAACTTCTCAACGGAGTCTATCTTTATGAGCACAACCGCCGAACCACAAGTCGCGCAATCCGAGATCGTCCGCAAGCACAAAGAGTTTCTCTTCCCCGCCGTCGCCACTTACTATCAGGAACCCGTCGCGCTCGTGCGCGGCGAGGGGCAATACGTCTGGGACGATCAGGGCACGCGTTATCTCGATTGCTTCGGCGGCGTGCTCACAGTGAGCGTCGGCCACGCCAACCCGCAGGTCAACGCGGCGATCATCGAACAGGTCAAAACCCTCTCGCACACCTCGACGCTCTACGCCAACAAACCGCAGAGCGACCTCGCCGAGAAGTTGCACCAGATCACGCCCGGTCGGCTCAAGAAATCCTTCTTCACGAGCAGCGGCACGGAAGCAGACGACACGGCCATCACCGCCGCCAAACTCCACACCGGACGCCACGAGATCGTCGTCCTGCGCCACAGCTATTCCGGTCGCTCGGCCACCGCGCTCTCCGCCATCGGTCATTCCACCTGGCGACCGCTCCCCGCGCAAGTCGCAGGCATCGTCCACGCGCGCGCGCCTTATTGCTACCGTTGCCCGCTCAAGTTGAGCTACCCGGAATGCGGACTCGCCTGCGCCGAAGACATCAAAGACGTGATCGAGACGACCACGACCGGACAGATCGCAGCCTTCATGGCCGAACCCATCCTCGGCGTCGGCGGCTTCATCGTCCCGCCCGCCGGTTACTTCGAGCGCGCCGCAGAGATCACGCGCGCGGCTGGCGGACTTTTCATCGCAGACGAAGTGCAGACCGGCTGGGGGCGCACGGGCGACAAGTGGTTCGGCATCGAGCACTGGAACGTCGAACCCGACATCATCACCTCCGCCAAAGGCATGGGCAACGGAGTGCCCATCGGCATGACCACGGCCACGCCCGAAGTCGCAGACAGTTTCCCCGGCCTCACCTTCTCCACCTTCGGCGGCAACCCTGTCTCGATGGCCGCCGCGCTCGCGGTAATCAAGGTTATCGAAGACGAAAACCTGCGCTCGAACGCCGCCACCGTCGGCGCATACTTCCGCGAGAAGTTGGAAGGACTCAAAGAGAAGCACCCCGTCATCGGCGACGTGCGCGGCATGGGCTTGATGCAGGGACTCGAACTCGTGAAAGACCGCGAGACCAAAGAACCCGACCCGCAATCCGTCCTCCGCGTCTTCGAGGAGACGAAACGCCGCGGCGTCCTCATCGGCAAAGGCGGCCTCTACGCCAACGTCATCCGCACGGGACTCATGCTCAACTCGACGAAGGACACCGTTGACGAGTTGATCGAGGCTATGGACGGAGCTTTCTCAACGGCGACCATGTAATGTTGATTATCTTTCCGCCCTACGTCTTGAAGCGTATGATTGAGCGGAATATTCCCGTTGACGCGGTGCGCAATGTTCTGGAAACGGCGAAGTCATCGAAGAGTATCCCGCCGACGAACCGCCGCGTTACCTGATGCTCGGATGGATCGGGGCGAGACCGATTCACGTGGTCGGCGAAGATGATCCAGTAACGGGCGAAACTATAGCTGTCACAGTGTACGAACAGGACATCAAACTCTGGACAGAAGATTTCACGAAGCGTCGCAGGTGAACCCATGAAATGCTTAATCTGTAAAAACACACACATGAAGGAAGGCAGCACAATCTTGCCGATTGAGCGCGGCAACGCCATCCTGCTTGTGACGGACATCCCCGCGCAAGTTTGCACTAACTGCGGCGAGCCATACCTTGACGAAGAGACAGCGCGGGACGTTCAAGACTTGGCAAACGAAACTCTGGCGGGCGAGATCAGCTACACGAAAGCGCGCGGCGACCGAACCGTGTTAGTCGCGCCTTTCGCTTAAAGTCCCGGCGTCCTCATCGGCAAAGGCGGCCTCTACGCCAACGTCATCCGCACGGGACTCATGCTCAACTCGACGAAGGACACGGTTGACGAGTTGATTACTGCCCTCGATGCCGGTCTTGCAACGTCATGATGTTGTAATTGCGACGCTCAATGTTTATCGCTACAATCGGGCTGAAAATCAGTTCTGCACCCGATGAAAATTTATGGCATTAACTCCATCAGATAAAGAATTGCTCAAGGGCATTTACCGGAAGGTGAAAGACGCGCCTCTCAAACCGGAGACGCCTGAATTTGAGCAATTCTACCAGCCGATTTACGAAATTCCCGGTAAAGAAGACCCGGTGGATTTCCTCCAAAAGGCTATTCAGTTCAGCGAGTATGAGAGCCTCCAACTTTTTTCCGGCTTCCGCGGCTCCGGCAAGACGACGGAGCTTTTCCGGCTCAAGCGGCGTTTGGAAGAAGAAGGCTACGTCGTGCTGTATGTTGATGCCCTCAAGTACATCAGCCCTTCTGATGAGATTGACATCTCCGATCTCCTGATTGTGCTTGCCGGAGCATTTAGCGACGCACTTGAAGAATGGGCGGCGCAGTTAGATCAACCCGTCAAGTTGGCACATGAATCTTATTGGAGCCGCATCAAGAATTTTCTGACGAACACCTCTGTCGAGTTGAACGAGGCGACGGTTTCTCTCGGAGGCGAAACGCCCGCCGGCCAAATCCTCGGGAGCCTCAAGGGCGGACTGGATTTGAAGCTCGCGATTAAGGAGTCGCCGACCTTTCGGCAGAACCTGCAAAAGTTGATGGCGAACCGCATTGGTGAACTGCGCGCCACTGTTAGTAAATTCTTCGAGGATGGCGTGAAGACGGTCAAGGAAGTATGGGGCGACGAGAAGGAGGTGGTCTACATCTTCGATTCGCTCGAACAGTTGCGCGGC